>SLIL01000334.1 GCA_007135645.1 Bacteroidales bacterium | reverse complement strand
GCCCGGCGCTTTGGATCAATAATTCTACAAATTGCTGCTATGGTTTAAAATAATGATAAAACAAACATAACCTCATCAATCATTAAAAGCACCCACATCCATGGATATAACAAACTATAACAGAGAAGCCTGGAACAATTATGTAACCCAAAAAGTGCGGTGGACCATCCCCGTTTCGGAAGAAGAAATTGAAAAAGCAAGACAAGGCATCTGGAGCATTGTTTTGACTCCGGTTAAACCCGTTCCGCATGAGTGGTTCCCCCATTTAAACGGGCTGAAGATACTGGGCCTGGCCTCAGGCGGCGGACAACAGGGCCCTGTTCTGGCTGCATTGGGCGCAAAGGTTACCATTTTCGACAACTCTGAAAATCAACTGAACCAGGACCGGGTGCTCAGCGACCACTACAACCTGGGCATTAAAACCATACAGGGAGATATGAAAGACCTGTCGGTATTTTCTGACGGCTCCTTTGACCTCATCTTCAACCCTTGCTCCCTGGTGTTCGTGGATACCATCCAACCGGTGTGGCAGGAGTGCTTTCGTGTTTTAAAACCCGGGGGGATATTGATGACAGGCCTTATTAACCCGATTAGCTTCCAGTTTGACCCTGACCATCAACCCCTGCAACTGATTTACAAACAACCTTACTCCGACATCCACTCACTGCCCAAAGAAAAGTCAGATGCTTTAATTGCCGCCCATGAGGCCCTGGAATTCGGCCATAGCCTTACAGAGCAGATTGGAGGACAGCTGGAGGCGGGATTTATGATCACCCACTTTTACGAAGATGTTTGGGATGGTAAAAAACTGATCGATCAGTACCTTCCTTCCTTTTTTGCTACACGGGCTATAAAGAAGCTGTAACTGCAAACATAGAAAACAGGCCCTGCAACTCTTAACAACGCTATGGGCCGCAAATAATTCAACGAATAATTTCGCGATGCAAAGAATAAATCGAATTTCCGTTGCACAAACTGCATCGAATGAAAGAATTTATGCAAGACCATGAAAATTGGTCAAACTTTATATGGGAAACAGCCCTTGCATTCTTTAATCGCTCTGAATTGCGTGTTCATAAATTTTTATTTTAATTTTGCACCGCGAAAATGATAAATGTTCTGGTTTTAGTTCCTTGATATTAAGAGCGGTTTTAAGAGCTCTCCGGATCAGAAAAAAACAGCAAATTCATTGGTTTCCGGTATCGGGAACCCTTTATTCTTATTTTATTCTTTATTGGACAAATTGCTGAGTTTTTCAATGAACAGGATATTTACTTCCAACGTTTATGAGATCAGTAATAATGTATGATCAAAATCTGCAGGAGATAGTTGTTAATGCATATAAATAACAGCCGCAAAAAGCTGAAATACTGCTGATTAAACAACATCTTGAACATTTTTTTTGAGTAATTGTTGGTTGTTCGGATCAAAACAGAAGGGGCTGTCAGGGAAGTATTTTTCCCACTGCCTTTATCTTTGAGCACAAGAAATTATGGACTGGAATGCGGATGGCAATTTTTAAAGAGTCTGCATTGAAAGAACAGTCTGGCAAAATTATTTACGGTAAAATAGTTGAATATGAATGTATTCTTTATCATTGTTAGTGTGTTTCTTTTACTCAACATTGCCCTGGGGCTTTTTCGTGTGTGGCGGGGCCCAACCATCGCTGACCGATTACTTACCACCCAGCTTTTCGGCACCACGGGAATGGCCATACTAATTGTATTGGCAGGCTATTTACAGGAGCTTACCTTGCTCAATGTCGCTATTACCTTCAATGTGCTTGCAATTTTACTGGTCATTGGCCTGGTTAAGGTTTGGAAAATCAAGAAAGGAGATACCCCATGATGATAAAAGAAATAATTACAGTTATTCTTATAGTGGTGGGTTGTTTCTTTTTCCTGGCAGGAACCCTTGGGGTACTTCGCTTCCCCGATCTGTTTTCACGCCTTCATGCCCTCACCAAAGCAGATAATCTGGGACTGGGCTTTATTGCTGCCGGAATGGCGGTATATATCGCTTCCCCCTGGGCAGCACTTAAGATTCTTTCTATCTGGGTATTTACCCTGTTGGCCAGTTCAACTTCCTGCTATCTGATCGCCCGTTTCCAGAAAGAACAAGAACAACCCGAAAACAGAAAGGAGCAGGAATGAGTATTCTGATTGACATCTTACTGGCCATTATTATGGTTTACCTGGCTATACAGTGCTTGCTTACACCAAGGCTTATCCAGAGTGTCTTTCTTTTCTTTGCCTTTGGGCTGGGGCTGGCTTTGGCATGGGTTCGTCTGGGCGCAATTGATGTAGCCATTACCGAGGCAGCAATTGCAGCCGGTTTTCTGGGAGTATTATTTCTGGATGCCCTAAAAAGTTTTGCCCCCAAAGTTTCTGTAAAGCAGGACAACCTTGAAGATATTTACAAACTTCCAAGGAGAAATATCAAATCACTTATTTTGCCAAGGGTGATCCTCGTATTAGGATTGGCCCTTTTTCTGTTCATTGCATTGGAAGCTGTCTGGATGATACCGGATGGAGGTGGACTTACAGCATCTGCCGAGGCCCTGCTTCCTCAATCGGGGGTTGAGCACCCTGTAACGGCAGTGTTATTGAATTTCCGCGCTTATGACACCTGGCTCGAGATTGGGGTCATTCTCCTGGGCCTGCTGGGCGTCTTTGTGGCTGGGGGGATCAAGCTTTACAAAAAGCCCGGTGCATCGAAACCGGACCCCATGCTTCGGCAGGTGATCCTGTTTGTTACCCCGGTTCTGTTCCTCTTTGGGGCCTTCCTGTTATACATTGGAAAAACCGGACCCGGGGGAGCATTTCAGGCGGCGGTTTTGTGGGGGGCTATCGGGATCCTGCTTCATCTGGGAGGCAAACCCATTTTCGCGATGATACCCCGCTGGCTGTTTCACCTTATCCTTACCATGGGGCTGGGCTTTTTCCTGGTTCTCGGTTTTTTGCTCATTGCCGATGGAAGAACCCTGTTTGAATACCCACCCGCTTATGCCGGGCTCCTGATCCTGATCATAGAAACGCTGGGGGCAATAAGTATTGCTGCAGCCCTGACTGCTATATATGCCAATTTGAACCAAATGGAAGAGGAAACAAACGAAGTCGAACCGACCACCTGATCTATAAGTATGGAAACCTATCAGATTTACAGTTTAACATCCGCCATTCTTTTTATCATCGGCATAGGCGGAATTTTTATGGCGAGGCATTTTATCAAAAAGATCATTGCCACCGTTATTATGGGAGGAGGGGTTTTTCTGAGTTTTGTCAGTTTTGCCCAGCGTGATGCTATCACCTTTGCGGATCCCGTTCCCCACGCCCTGGTAATTACCGGGATCGTGGTAGCGGTTGCTTCCGCTGCTTTAGCCCTTGCTTTGGCCAGACGTATATACCAACTAACCGGAGAAGAAACTTTCACAAACGACAAATGATCCATCTACCATCATCACCTTTCCCTGCCCTTTTGGTAGGTTTGCCGATCCTGATGGCGACCCTGAGCCTCTTTTTCAGGCCCGGGGGAAAAGCTGCCGTGGGCCTTATGGGAAGCATCCTCACTGCTGGCCTGGCGTTAATCGCTTTTGTGGAAGTGACGCAACGCGGAACCGTCATCCATATCCTGGGAGGCTGGGAACCCCCTTTGGGGATCCTGCTGAGAATGGATTCACTGGCAGCAGTATTTATCGGGATGACAGCCATTGTTGGAGTTTTCATCAGCCTGTATGCCTGGGGGTATTTCCGTGCCCAGGAAACCAGTGCTGAAGGATTGCCGCTGTTCTGGCCTTTGTGGTTGTTTCTGTGGGCGGGCCTCAACGGGCTCTTTCTCTCCAACGACCTGTTTAACCTTTTCGTTACCATTGAAGTCATCGGTATCTCTGCGGTATCACTGGCAGTGCTAACCGGAAAAACGCCCGCCCTGTTTGCCGGGTTGCGTTATCTGCTGGCCGCCATTACCGGGTCAATGGCCTACCTTTTTGGGGTATCCCTGCTTTACGGGAGTACGGGAACGCTTGATCTTGGACTTCTGGGGGAGGTGCTGGAACCCGGTCCAACAACATCCTTTTCCCTGTTGGTGATCACCCTGGGTCTTATGATCAAAATGGCCGGTTTTCCTTTTCACTTCTGGCTTCCACCGGCACATTCCTCTGCCCCTGCCCCGGTAAGTGCACTACTTTCGGCCCTGGTGGTTAAGGGGGCCTTTTATATTTTGCTTCGCTTGTGGATGGAAGTTTTTGGCGTATCCCTTACCTACGCAGCAGGACAACTCATTGGACTGGCAGGGGCAATTGCGGTAATCTGGGGCTCCTGGCAAGCCCTCATTCAAACCAGCTTTAAACTTATCGTGGCCCATTCCAGTGTTGCACAACTTGGATATTTGCTTATGGTTTTTCCACTGCTGATCCTGGCTCCGGGAGTATCGGCTGATTCAGCTGACTGGCTTTCTCCGGCCTGGACTGCAGGGATCTACCAGGTGATTGCCCATGCCTTTGCCAAAGCCTCCTTCTTCCTTTCTGCCGGCCTTATCATAATGGCCCTGGGACATGACCGCATTGAGTCACTGCGCGACCTTGTGGGAAACATGCGCATTACTGCCCTTGCTATAGGCATTGCCGGGGTCAGTCTGATCGGGCTTCCCCCCAGTGGTGGCTTTATGGCCAAATGGATGCTGCTCAAAGGGATTTTTCTCAGCGGTCAATGGTGGTGGGCACCCGTGGTACTGATGGGTAGTTTACTCACTGCCGGGTATGTTTTTATGCTTCTGCGTCTGGCATTTGCCCCTGCCCGTGAAATGAACACCTTCCGCCCGGTACCCAAAAGCCTGGAAATAATTGCACTGATGCTGGCACTGGGTTCTTTCCTGATCGTTTTTCCGGCAGATAGCCTGATCCAGTTTCTGGAAAGCAGTGGAGTGTTTGGCTCCGGTATTGAATCAATAATAGAAGGAGGTGTCTATGGAAACGACTAGTATAATGCCTTTGCTGATCCTGATCAGTTCAATTATACCCGGCATATTGATCCTGATGTTGCGGGAGCACCAGGTAGCCCTGCGTACTTTTCTGAACCTATCCGGGGCGGTTGCCAAGGTGGCCCTGATCGCGTGGGTTTTTGCAGGTTATATGCGGGGAGAAGAATACAACTATTATTTCCGTCTGGCACCCGACCTGAGCTTTGCCCTGCGGGTAGACCAGCTGGGCCTGCTATTTGCCACCCTTTCTTCGGTGCTTTGGCTGGTCACCACGCTCTATGCCATCGGTTACCTGGAAGGGGGAAAGCACCGCAGACGGTTTTTTGCATTTTTCAGTCTCTGTGTGACTGCCAGTACCGGTATAGCCCTGTCGGGAAACGTAATCACTTTCTTCATATTCTATGAGTTTCTCACCTTATCCACCTATCCGCTGGTGGTTCACCGTGGTACCGATGACGCTGTTGAAGCAGGAAGAACTTACCTGTGGTACACCATTGGCGGGGGTACACTCTTGTTTCTGGGTGTAGTGGGATTGATTGTGATAGCCGGCCCCATCTACTTTGGCCAGACCGAGATAATCGCTAGCCTTGCTTCGGTAAACCCAACCTCATTAACCCTGCTGTTCTTCCTGATGCTGGCAGGACTTGCGGTGAAAGCAGCGATCTTTCCCCTGCACGGATGGCTGCCAGTCTCCATGGTTGCGCCGGCCCCGGTAAGCGCTCTGTTGCATGCCGTAGCCGTTGTAAAAGCAGGTGCTTTTGGAATTGTGCGTCTGGTTTATGATGTCTATGGCATCGGGGTGGCCGAGCAAATGAATTTATTAACCCCGCTGGCAGTACTGGCTGCATTTACCATTATTTACGGTTCACTGCGGGCCTTGTTTCAGGATGACTTTAAAAAACGTCTGGCCTACTCCACGGTCAGCCAACTCTCTTACATAGCCCTGGGGGTGGCAATCCCCGGAATTCTTAGCTCAACAGGGGCCATTGTTCACCTGGTGCATCAGGGTATCATGAAGATCACCATGTTCTTCGCGGCCGGGAATGTAGCCGAAACCTATGGGTACAAAAAAATCAGCCAGCTTAACGGCATCGGACGACGCATGCCCCTCACCATGGGGGCCTTCACCATCGCCGTTTTTGGTATGATCGGCCTGCCCCCGGTGGCCGGCTTCATAAGTAAATGGTATCTCGGACTTGGTGCAGCAGAGGCAGGAAGCTACTGGGTGATTCTGGTGCTGCTTATTAGCAGTGCACTGAACGCGGCTTACTTCCTGCCCATTGTTTACCGGGCGTGGTTTTGTGAACCGGACTACGAGGCGTCCAAACTGCGAGGTACTACCCGGCTTGAAACCCAGGCTTTGTTGTTGATCCCTGTTGTGGTTACCGCAATATTCTCCCTTGCTGCCGGAGTGTTTGCTTCTGCTGCTGGTAGTCCTCTTTCCATTGCCCGTGAAATTGCTGAACGACTTTACCTTTATCTGTTATGATCTGGTTTATCTCTATATTATTGCCGCTGCTGGCCGCGATACTCGCCCTGCTTTCACCCGCTGTAAGGCGTGTGGCGGGACTTTTATTTGTTAGTGCCACCCTTCCTGCCCTCTGGCTTGGACTGTCAGAGGTGACCGGAGTCACAGTACAGTGGTTTATTCTGGAAACACACTTTTTCCTTGACACACCACGGCGCATTATCCTGCTGCTCACTGCAATCCTGTGGGCTGCTGCAGGCCTTTTCGCCGCATCATACCTAAAGAATGATGCACGGCAAAAAGAGTTCTTTTTCTATTTTGGTGCTGCCATGGCCGGGAATTTCGGTCTGTTGATCTCCGGCGACGTAGCGTCCTTTTACACTTTCTTCGCCCTAATGACTTTTGCCTCTTATGGCCTGGTGATCCATGTCCGCACCCCGTTTGCCCGTCGTGCAGCCAGTATCTACCTGGTAATGGCCATCATAGGGGAGCTCTTTCTTATTACCGCGTTATACCTTGCCGTGCAAAGTTCCGGCAGCATGGTTCTCGCTGGCATCCCTCCTGCCCTGGCTGAAGCCCCCAATGGCCAGTTCATCTTTTTACTTGGCCTGATAGGTTTCGGTGTAAAGGTTGGGGCAATCCCCTTGTATTTCTGGCTCCCCCTGGCGCATCCGGCAGCTCCCGCCCCGGCCAGTGCAGTGCTGAGTGGAGCCATGATCAAGGCCGGGTTGGTTGGCTGGATGCACCTTGCCCCGGTGGGCCTGGTAGAATGGTCCTCCCTGAGCCTGCTTATGGTATCCCTGGGTTTTGCATCAGCTCTGGGGGCTGCAATTTTCGGCCTTACTCAGGTTGACCCCAAAACCAATCTCGCTTACTCAAGCATCAGCCAGATGGGAGTAATGACCGTAATGCTGGGCATTGGGTTGTATGGGGGCATTCCTGCCGCACTGCTTCTGCCCGCCGTTGCCCTTTACGCGTTTAATCATGGTACCGCCAAGGCCCTATTGTTTATGGGTACAGCACTACCTGCCAAGGTGGGTGGTTCATGGCGAATACTCATGTGGGCGGGCCTGGGGATTGGGGTCCTTGCCATTGCCGGGGGGCCCCTCACCGGTGGACTATGGACCAAATACCTGGTAAAAACCTTCCTGGGCGAAACCAGTCTGCCCGGCGCCCAGACCTTTTTGCTCTTACTTACACTTTCTGCCATCACCACAACGTTATTGCTGAGTCGTTTTCTGCACCTCTTGAGCCGGATAGAGGCACCTGCAGGAAATAAGGCTCCCTCCTTTCTCCTGCCCTGGATTCTTCTGTTGTTTGCTGGTGGTTGGTGGACAATGTCCCCTGCCCTGTTGCCTGCAGAATTAATGAACCATATCACAAAAGAAAAGGGAATTATGGCCTTTTTCTGGAACCTGATCACCAACTGGGGTGCACTCTGGCCAATCACCATTGGGGCAGTTGTTATGGTATTTACCTTGAAATTTGCCTTCCTTAACCGTTGGCCAACAGAAAAGCCGCTTTTACCAGCCGGTGATTTTATTCATGTGATCCTGATGGCCGGAGACCCGGTTGCAAAGGGCCTTCAGAAGGGGCTTGATTTGCTGCAATCCTTTATGAAGACACTTCACGGTCCTGAGAAACTTTTTTACAGGATCCTGGATGAAAACCGAACAATAAAAGTCAGCGGCTCCGCGGAGTCGTCGCTCCGCCGATGGGAGATTTTCGGGATCAGCTTTTTTATCTTTTTCATGACTATGTTTTTCTTCCTCCGATAACTTTACAGAACGATGATGCAAACTAAAATTAAAAACCTAAAAACCAGCCTTCTTATCCAAAGCTTCCTGCTGCGGTTTCTGTTGCTCGGTGTAGGTTGGCTGGTATTGGTAGGGGGTCAACAACTGGGCGACCTCTGGTTTTCAATCCTCTTTATTGTCACTACCACAATGATCAGCATTTATACCGTGCCCCCGGGAGAATGGGTTATACGCCCCCTTGCTATCGCAATGTTTTTTCCCTATTTTCTCATTATGGCCATACGAGGCGGCTGGGATGTTGCCCGCCGCGTATTTCTCAGGAAAGTACCGGTGGCACCTGACTTTATTACCATAAAACACGACCAGGATCCGCGAAAAACGCTGGTACTTGTATGGATCATTAGCCTGCTGCCAGGTACCGCCAGCACCAACATCACCCAGGACAGTATAGTAGTACACGTTCTCGACAAAAACCTCCCTGTAGCAGAAGAGATCATGGAACTGAAGAAGAGGATTGACAGGATCTTCGTTTAAGTGAAGGTATCAGCCTGATTTTCATTACAATAATTGGCGACTCCCAACTCAGGAGGATCAGATTCGCATACCTTAAACTCCTTGAGGATATTGATAATCTGGCAAGGACATAATTTGCTTCAACACTTTACGAAATAGGGAAACTTTCCCTGGGACAAGCCGCTGAATTAGCAGGATTGACTAAGCGGACATTTGAAAAGAGACTTTAAAAATGCCTGAAATCATCATCTCAGATACAAGCTGTTTGATGATCCTGAATAAAATCGGGGAACTTGACTTTTTGAAAGCTCCCCAAACTAATTCTTTCCGTTTAATTCTTTTGATAAGAAAGAAGACACCCCCGTTTCTACCAGATCACATGCTTGCGTCTTACGGGCATGGTCATGCAGCGGGCACCGCCTCCGCCACGCGGCAGTTCGTTGCCGTCAATGGTTACCACATACTTCTGATAATCCGACAGGTTTACCCTGCCCTTGATCACATCACTGGCCTTGATCACTTCCATGCCACGATTGGAAAGTTCTTCCACAGTATTGGAATTGCGGGCATACCCGATAACTTTTCCCGGTCCTACTGCGAAAAAATTAGCACCACTGTGCCATTGTTCGCGTTCCTGAAACCAGGAGTCATTGCCGCCTCCGCAAAGTACAGGCTCCAGGTCCATGCCAAGATGCCGGAGTGCGGCAGGTATGTTCTCCATTTCACGGATTGATTTTACTTTTCCCCCTTCGGCATAGATATGCACCGTCTGGAATTTGTTCATCTTCATGATCACCGGTTCGTAGATCATGCATTTATCCATATCCAGCAGGGTGAATACCATATCCAGGTGAATGAACGATTCGGGGGTTGACGGTAATTCCTGCACGATAATATGCTGATGCTCATTCTTTTCCTTAAGCTGCTCCAGGATATAATCCACCCCCTGGGGTGTGGTACGCGGGCCAATGCCCACCAGCAGGATGTCATGCCGGGCCACCAGTATATCACCTCCTTCAATGGCAATTTTACTGTGATCGGTTTTGTTATCATTAAGCGGGCTTATGGTTTTGGTACTGAAGGAGGTATGAAAATCAAAAATCGCCTCCATGATCAGGCTTTCGCGTAAGCGTACGGGCGACGACATCTTACCAATAAACACGTTGTCATAGACCGAAATGGAAGCATCGCGGGTATAGAAAAAGTTGTGCAAGGGCCTTACGGCATAGCGTTCTTTACTCAGGAAGCTGGTAAGGGTTTTCTTGTGCATAACAACCCCTTCAATAAGCTGGCGGGCAAGCTCTTTCTCTTCAAGAGACATCAGATAGGGCTTGATACACTCTGCGCTTTCGTGCTGGCACACTTTATCAAGCAGGCTTTCCTTTACCTTCTCATTCTTGAGCACATCGCCCAACAGCTCTTTCACCTCAAAGGTTTTGGTCACTTTTTCAAGCACCCCCTTGAGCTGGTTAAACTCCTTGGTGGCCACGGAAAGATTAAGGATATCGCTGTAAAGTGCCCTTTCAGCATTTTGCGGGGTCATGTTTTCTACCTCGGGGCCGGGGGAATGGATAATTACCCCTTCAAGGTCTCCGATCTCTGAGTACACTTGTGTGGGATATTTTTCTTGCATAACAGGTTTTTTTAATGGCAGCACCAACAGAACTGTAATTCGTGATTGTGAATGATCAATGTTTGCTGCCAGTAAAAACGTCTGAACAGGGGACGTTTTTTACCCTATCACATAAAGAACACCTTTTAAGGGAACCATTGCCCCGAAAAGGCCTGCAAAGGTAGTAATTTTTAATGGTCTGATGACTCAAAGAGAGAGAATTCTTTCTTCTGAAGAATGCTGCATGGTTGCATAACAAAGCATCCCCGATTAAATTTTCCGATGCAGCAGGTTGTGCGAAAGTTCTCTGAGGGGCTTTTTCTTCTTATCCGGAAGCTTAATCTCATCGAGCAATTTGATGGCTTTTTTGTTGTATTCCTCCATTTTTTCAATGGCAGATTTTTCCAGTCCCAGCTGCAGGTAAACATTTTTCACCATACTGATCTTTTCCTCGGGGTTAAAGATCCGGTTTGTAAAAGCATTGCGCAAATCGCGAAGCTGGTTTTCGTTGGCCATTTCAAAGGCTTTGATATAGAGCCATGTTTTTTTGTTGGCTACGATATCCCCTCCTGTTTTTTTACCGAAAGTTTCCTCATCTCCAAAAATATCCAGCCAATCATCCATGATCTGGAAAGCAATTCCCACATTTTCTCCAAACTCATATAAAAGAGAACTCTCCTTTTCCGATGCGCCGGCAATGATGGCACCTGCCTTTAAACAGGCTGCCGGAAGCACCGCAGTTTTGAGCCGGATCATATTGATGTATGCTTCTTCACTTACCTTATCCAGGGTTTCAAAGTTCATATCGTATTGCTGCCCTTCGCAAACTTCGATTACTGTTTTGTTGAACAGGTCGAGGATTGTTTTCAAATGGCTGGAAGGGCTTTTGGCTATATGCTCAATGGCCATGGCAAACATTACATCGCCCGACAGGATAGCGGTATTGGAGTTCCACTTTTTATACACTGATGGCTTGCCACGCCTCAGGGGGGCCTCATCCATAATATCATCGTGCATCAGGGTAAAGTTGTGAAAGATCTCCATGCCGGCAGCAGGGCCTATAACCTCTTCAATATTGCCGTCAAACATATCGCATCCAAGCAGGGCCATCAGGGGTCTAACCCTTTTGCCACCATTGCTGAGACAATACTGTACCGGCAGATAGAGCTCTTCCGGTTGCCTCACCAGCTCTATTTCATCAATGTATTGATTGATTCTTTCAGTAAATTCTTTAAGTTTTGAAGACATCCCGGAGAAGATTAAAGTTGACTACAATGTTTTGTTTCCGATAACTATTTTAAGAGCATTCGTTATACAACCCCACCAACACAATAAACGATCGTCACTTCAGGCTTGTTCAATGCTTTATCATTTCCCTGTCGATAATATAAGAGGTATCTTCCAGGATCTTTACAATTCCCTCTTCCATTCCTACCAGATCACGATCCAGCAACTTTCTCATTTTGGTGATATCAGGATACCTGCGCTTCATATCTCCTTCGGGCAGGGGTGGTCTGAATTCAATTTCTGATGATGAACCGGTGAGCCGGATCACCATTTTGGCCAGGTCCACAATGGTAATTTCATAGTCGGAGCCAATGTTAACCACATCATTCACATACTGATCTTCATAAAATGCCCGGGAAGTGGCCTCAATGTTATCATCAATAAAGCAGAAGGTACGGGTTTGCAAACCATCGCCATAAATGGGTATAGGCTCGTTTCTCAGGGCATGACAAATGAATTTTGACATTACAAAGTCAACACTTTGCTTGGGGCCATAAGTATTAAAGAATCTGAAGCAGGTATAATCCAGATCATATTCTTTTTTGTAGGATTTCAGATAGGCTTCACCCACGTTTTTTACCACAGCATAGGGTATTCTGGAGTTTAGAGGCGTGGTTTCTTCGTTTTGGGGCAGATCCACAGGTTCGCCATACACCTCGGAAGAGGAGGCAAAATATACCCGTTTGACCCCGGAATTTTTGCAAAGATCAAAAATATACTCGATGCCATAGAGGTCTTTAAGCACCTTGATGGGATTGGCCTGGGTTTGTTTTACCCCCACAAATGCGGCATAATGAAAGACATACTCAAAGTGGTTTGACATCATCACCTCGGCAATATCACGGTAATTATTGACATTGCACTTTACAAACCGCCAGTTGTCTTTGGGTTGCTTTGGCAGTTTTCGTATATCGCCGGAGGAAAGATCATCAACAATCACAACAAAATTATCAGGGTCTGCAATAAGTTTTTCTGCCAGGCAGCTCCCTATAAATCCTGCACCTCCGGTAATCAATATCCTCCTTCTCTTTCCCATACTAACTTTTATTATTTTTCATCCATGATTTGCTCAAGATATTTGCCATACCCGCTATTGATCAGTGGGGCAGCAATCTCTTTCAGCTTTTCTTTGTCAATAAATTTCATCCGGTAGGCAATTTCTTCAATACATCCGATCTTCAGCCCTTGCCGGTCTTCGATCACCTGCACAAACTGCCCTGCCTGGATAAGAGAGTCAAAGGTACCGGTATCAAGCCATGCTGTACCTCTGTTGAGAATACCCACCTTTAGTTTTCCCTGTTCAAGATAGTATTTGTTTACATCGGTTATTTCATATTCTCCCCTAGCACTGGGTTTGATATTGGCTGCCACCTCTACCACCGAATTGTCGTAAAAATACAACCCGGGCACCGCATAGTTTGATCTGGGATGTTTGGGTTTCTCTTCTATGGAAATGGCTTTGTGGTTTTTATCAAACTCCACCACTCCATAGCGCCAGGGATCTGAAACGTGATAGGCAAAAACAACACCACCATCGGGGTCTTTATTCTCCTGCAGCAGGTTTTGTAACCCGTTGCTGTAAAAAATGTTGTCGCCCAGCACCAGGGCCACCTTATCGTTGCCAATAAATTCGCGCCCGATCACGAAAGCTTGCGCCAGTCCGTTGGGAACGGCCTGTTCGGCATACTGAAAATTGCATCCTATCCGGCTGCCATCGCCCAGTAGTTTTTGGAAACCCGGCAAATCGTGGGGAGTAGAAATGATTAATATATCCCTGATCCCTGTCATCATAAGTACCGACAAGGGGTAATAGATCATGGGTTTGTCGTAAACAGGCATGAGTTGTTTACTCATAGCAAGGGTAATGGGATAAAGTCTTGTTCCCGATCCACCCGCCAGAATTATTCCTTTCATAAAACTTGGTGTTTTGAGATGATTGTTAAAAAATGGTGTTTTTGCAAGCGGCGTAAAGTTAAAACAATTAGATAAACTGACAAAAACATATTTGAAAAGGCCGCTTTAGCTTTTAGCAGATGGGTTTATTTTTACCGTTCCATTCTCCCTGAACTGCTTTATAACAATCCTTTTATGCAGCGAAAGAAGAACGGATGGCATCAGAAAAAGATTGGACATGAGGGCCACCAGCAATGTAAAGGCGATCAGGTAGCCCAGAGCCTGTGTGCCACCAAAGGAGGATGCGGTAAAAATGCTGAACCCAAAAAACAATACCATAAAGGTGTACATCATACTTACACCACTCTCGCGAAGGGCATAAAGCACTGCATGCTTGATATTGTGGCTGTTAAATGCAAGCTCCTGTTTAAACTTGGCAAGAAAGTGAATGGAGTTATCCACCGAAATACCCAGGGCGATGCTGAAAACCAGGATGGTAGAAGGTTTGATAGGTACACCTGCAAAGCCCATAAGTGCTGCCGTTAGCAGCTGGGGAAAGAGGTTTGCCAGCAGCGAAACCAGGATCATGCGCCAATGATTGAACAGCAAGGCCATAAGCAATGAAATGATCAACACTGCAAACACCAGACTTGTAAGCAGATTCCTCACCAGGTAGCCCGATCCTTCCAGAAATACCACGCTGGCCCCTGTCATGAAAACATGGGTATTCTCACTGTCAAATATGGAGTCGATGGCAGGCTGAATCTCCTGTTGCAGCTGCCTGATCTGGCTGGTGCCCAGGTTGGCCATTTGCACGCTCAGCCGGGTTTTTTGCATTGCACTGTCAGCAAGGTTCTGCATAATATTCTGATCCATTTCTCCGGCACGTGGCATGTAGGATAGAATAAAATTCCGCTCATGCACATTGGGCAGTTCATACATCTGCGGGTTGCCCCGATAAAAAGCCTGCTTGGCAAACTTCATAACCTCAACGATGGAAAGTGGCCTGGACAACTGTGGATATTGCGCCAGAACCTGCTGCAACTGATCCATGGCCTCCAGCGTGCGCGGATGGGTGATCCCGTTGGGGCGATTGGTTTCAATAATTATTTCCAGGGGAAGGATCCCGTTCACATTCCTTTCAAAAAACTGAAGATCTTTGTATATGGGATCGCGATGGGGAATATCATCCACAATGCTTCCGCTGGTATGCAGATAACTGATCCCCCATATCCCTAAGATAAACAACGTGCCAAACACCCAGTATACCCTGCTGCGGTAGAACATTACCGTGCTTACCACCCTTTTGATAGCCCTGCGTATAAAGCGACTGTCAAGATGCTTGATATGCCGAATCTGGGGTGGGTTGAGAAAGCTGAAAAAGATAGGTATCAGGAAAAGAGTAAGTAAAAAGACAAACAGGATATTTATCGCGGCAACGATCCCAAACTCAACAAGGATATCATTCCCGGTGATGATAAACGTTGCAAAACCCACAGCTGTGGTAGCATTGGTGAGCATGGTTGCTTTACCGATCCGCTGCACAACCCTTGAAAGTGCTTTGATTTTATTGCCATGGTCGCGGTATTCGTGGTGATATTTATTCAGCAGGAAAATACAATTTTCTACACCAATAATAATGAGCAGTGGGGGGATAATGCCCGTGAGAATGGTGATCTCGTATCCCAGGGTAGCGATTAAGCCCAGGGCCCACACAACGCTTATTATCACTATCAATACCGGGAAAAATACGGCCTTAAAGCTTCGGAAAAAAATGAGCAATGCAATGGAAGCAATGATAAGTGCCAGGATAACAAAAAGCTTCAGTTCAGCATCAATTTTCTCCATGGTGCGGGTGCGGATATAGGGCAGACCGCTGTAGTGCAGCTGGATCCCTGTTTGCTCAGTGAACTGCGAGGCCTTCTGGTGCAATTCGTTGATCAATCCAACCCGGGCTTTTGTATTGAGGATTTCTCTGTCGAGGGTTATGGCCGCCAAAATAGCACCTGTTTCACGATTATAGAGCAGCCCTTCGTAAAATGGCAGATTATACAACCTGTCCCTGATACTGTCCAGCTCTTGCTGCGACTCCGGTCTGCGCGACATAAGGGGTCTGAATTCAAATCGGCGCTCCTCATCATTTCTTACTATTTCAGGAATGTTGGTAATTCCCAGGATCGCGGTAACCCCTTCTATGGCACTGATATCGTGAGTGATATCATACCATACCAGGAAGTTCTCCAACTTAAGGAACCCCGGATCATCAACTCCAATAAATACCACATTGCCATCTTCCCCAAAATTTTCCCTGAACTCGCGGTATTGCATAAAAACAGTATCTGACTCGGGCAGCATTTGCGCCAGCTCATAGGATAATTCAACTTTGGTGGCTTTCCATCCCATAAACACCGTTATCAGAAATATTACCACAAGAATAGCTACTCTGAAACGAAGGATAAACCTTACTAAAATTTCCCACATATATATTCTGACATTTCCCAGGATTCACCCTGGCAATAATTTATCTTCAATCCTGCTGAAACATGCACAAAAAAACCAGCGATGCACCTGCACGGCTGGTTGACCATACATGAATTCCTGCAATCTGATTGTAGCAGCTTCGTGCTTTTTTTATCGGACTGCAAAAGTAATAAAAATGAAAATTATCTGCGTATCGGGAATGTAAAAAACCGCTAAAACAAATAAGGGCATACTGGCACCTTCTCGTGAAAGGCTATAGTGAAGGCATAGGAAAGTTCATGGTATCATCAAAAATCCAGAACCCTCTTTCAAAATCTGCTTCAAAAAAGTACAGCATATTATCTTCGGTAAGCACAGTGATCAAACCCGGATCAAAAGAGAGCACTCCAGTGGTATTTTCAGGAAGCCTGAGAACCATGTCCTCATCAAAAACCCAGCTCCCGTCAAACTCCAGGCGGTACACACCCAGCTTATTGTCTGAAATGATCCCAATATCCATGGCACCCAGCATAATGTAATCATCGATACCGGAAGGGAGGACAAACGTGGCTGTTTCATCCTTTTGCCATCTTTTGTTTTCGTCAAGATAGTAAAACTCAACTATACCTCTGGTTTCCACGGCAGCCACTCCATGCTGCCAGGGCATTCTCATGGCTGAGATCCTGTTATATCCTGATGGCAAAGGAAGAATAAGATCGTGGGTCTGGGGCCACTGATGGCTGGAATCAAGATAATAGAAATGCAGCGTGTTATCCCGCAAAACAGCAATGGTGCCCATACCAAAGGACAACAAACCCTGAGTTGGAAATGGGATCTGGAAGGTACTGGTTTTATCCAACCTCCACACATACCCTTCTGTGAGGTAATAAAAGCTTATTTCATCGTCCAGGATAAAACCTATGCTGTTGTTGCCCGGTGCCATTATCTTTTGCGCCCTGGGATTGTTTACTTGCTCAAGATTCAGGAGCGAGGACTCCTCTTTTTTACAGCCATAAAACGATGCCACCCATAAAAGTGAGATCGTGATGATACGAAATTTGCTATTCATGCCCTTTTCAATCTGTTTTATATGAGGACGTAAAGGTATGAAAAATCATGTTTGTCTTGAAAAAATTCTATCTCCTCTCTGCCCGTCATTCTCATTGATCATCGAGGTGGGAGCAATAAAATTATCACAATCCCCACCAAATCAACTTTAACCATTCACATTACTGTAAGTCTGTATTGAAACAGAACATCACATGTCCGAATACGGTCACTTTGTATCTCCCCAGTATGGCGATCCAAAGAACTGAACTCCTCCTTACGATCTCATATACTGATACTTACATTTTATGGTCTACGAATTGATTGCTTCTTGCACAAACACAGCGCGTGTGTATACTACAGTTCATTTACATCATAGGAAAATAAAAAGCAAACCAGACCTTATAGCAGGGCTTTTGCAACTCAGCAAAAAAATCAGTCTGTTGTGCAATCCCTTCATACGGTCAGGCAATTATTAACAAAAAGCAAAATAATCAGAATGAAAACAAGACTAACTTTAATTATGATGGCCATCTTTATGGCTGCCAGCGCAACAGCGCAAACAGAGATCAGAACAACAGGAAAGGCTTACGAAGCAAGGAAGCAAAGTTTTTCCAGCAAGATCACTTCCATTTCCAACACAAAGAATTTCAGGCATAGCAATACTGCTTATGACCCTATCATGGAGATTGATTTTCAGATCGTTCATGTAGCTGATACCATGTTCACTTACAACTGGGATGAGTTTTCAGCTTCCTTTGAGCTTGAAAAAAGAGAAGTATTCACTTACGAAAACGAAAAGGTTATTCTGATAGTGGAGGAAGAGCCCATGAATGAGGGTTTTTATTCGTCACGGCGCACACACTACAGCTATCATCCCGGTGGCATGCTGGCAGAACAAACCATTGATTTTTTTGACCCGGAAGAAAACATGTGGATACCCATGATCAGGAAAAGTTACGAATATGATCAGCAGGGCAATATTATCATGGAGGAAGAATCCATGTGGTACCAGGGTGAGTGGATCCCCCATTTCAGGTACAGGGTAGAATACCAGCTCAATGAAAACAATATGAAAGAGATAGTAACTGCTGAATACTGGTCGAGCTTTATTGATGAGGAAAAGTGGTTCCCTTCATTCAGAGAACAATACCAGTATGATGACATGGGCCGTGTGGAATCAATTATTTTCTGTGCTGGCGGAAATGTAGAATTTGTAACCGAGGCAAGGGAAGATTTTTTTTACGAGGGGGATGCAACTGAATATTCAACAATTATTATCAATGAATTGATGGATGAAGAATGGATTGCCACCTATAAAATTACTGATATGCAATGGCACAATTTTGAGAAAGAGCTTATTAAATCAGCAACAGTATATGACAAAGAATACTGGGATGATTTGAAACCAGACTTCGAAGAAGATGAGTGGATCCCTCTGTTCAGGTGGTCATTGGAATACCATCCTGTTCTTGACCAGGTGATTTTGTTTAACGAGGAGGTCTTCTTTGGAGATACATGGTTCCCGCTTTTCAGGGTTGTAAGCAAATACAACGAGCATCATTTCCTTGTAAACAAAGAGCTTCAGTTTCATTTTGATGGCTGGGAAACTGACTATGGGATCGCAGTTCATGGTTATTTCTGCGAGAAAGGTCAGCCTCTTGATTTAAGACTCCTGGTTTTTGACGCCTGGGAAAGTGACCAGTGGCAAAACTTCCAGTGGCTTTTATTTGAATACACCAAAGAGGAAGAAGATGCTACTTCTGTTTCTCCTGTCAAACCTGCTGAACTGGCACGCGTATTCCCCAATCCTGTAAACGACCGGTTGTTTATTGCCTCTGAAGAATTCCATAGCGAACTGCAGGTGCGCATCTTCAATATTGCCGGACAAAAGATTTCAGAAAAAACAGTCAATACCTCAGCAGGACAAACATCCCTTGAAATGAGTCATTTACCATCGGGGATTTACATGGTTTCCCTTATTGCGGGTGAGAAGCAACAAACGGTAAAGATCATTAAACGATAGCACAGCACTACTGCCTGATAAATCGTAAATCTTCAACCTGCCGCATGAACCTGTGGCAGGTTGTTTTGTTTAGGCTGGTGCAAAATCCAACAAAGTGTGGTACCTTTGCAGGATTTATTTTTTGATGCAACGGTGTCTGGAATATACTACTCTCCCAATAGGCCTGATCATTAATGGCCTTGCCTGTTTCGGAGATTTTACCAGACCAAATGATATTGACACTATACCATGATCACAGATACAGAACTGGAAAAAAAAGATCCCAAAGAATATATTCTTATCAAAGGGGCACGGGTACACAATCTTCAATCGGTCAATGCAGCCATTCAAAGGAGAAAGCTGGTGGTAATTACCGGGCTCTCCGGTTCAGGGAAATCATCTCTTGCCTTTGATACGCTTTATTCCGAAGGCCAGAGAAGATACGTGGAGAGCCTCAGCTCCTATGCCCGCCAGTTTCTGGGCCGCATGCACAAGCCTGAAGTGGATTACATTAAAGGGATCTCACCTGCCATTGCCATTGAGCAGCGCGTAAATACACGAAACCCACGCTCAACGGTTGGCACCACCACCGAGGTATATGATTACCTGAAGCTGCTTTTTGCCCGCATCGGCAAAACCATTTCCCCTGTTTCGGGCAAACCTGTAAAAAGACACACCGTAACCGATGTGGTAGATTACACCCTTAACCTTCCTTCCGGCACTAAAGTCATGTTTTTTTCGCCCATTGATATTGAGCAGGGAAGGAGCCTGCCACAGCAACTATCCATCCTGATGCAGCAGGGATTTACACGGGTATTGTTCAATGGTGAGATCATACGTATTGAAGAACTCATTCCTGTTCTTGACAAGCAAGCTGTAATGCAGAAACCAGCCATTGTGATTGACCGCTTTTCGGTGGATGATACCGACCTGGATCTAAGGGCACGTATTGCCGACTCGGCTCAGACTGCTTTTTACGAGGGCAAAGGAGAATGCTGGATAGAATTTGAAAACCGCAAAGGCAAACAAAAAGAGTATTTCTCCAACCGTTTCGAACTGGACGGGATCACCTTTGAAGAACCTTCTGTAAATCTCTTTGCTTTCAACAATCCGTTTGGTGCCTGCAAAACCTGCGAGGGATTCGGGAGCATTATCGGCATTGATGAAGACCTGGTAATACCCAATAAGAGCCTGTCGGTTTACGAAGAGGCAATTGTATGCTGGAAAGGGGAAAAAATGAGCGAGTGGAAAGATCAGCTGGTAAACAGTGCATACAAGTTTGACTTCCCCATCCATAAGCCCTGGTACCAGCTATCAGATGAGCAACAGCAACTGGTGTGGAATGGCAATGAGTATTTTGGTGGATTGCACGAATTTTTCAGAATGGTGGAAGAGAACACTTACAAAATCCAGTACCGGGTAATGCTTTCGCGCTACAGGGGCAAGACCGCCTGTCCCGACTGCATGGGCACCCGCCTGAGAAAGGACGCCAATTATGTGAAAGTGGGCGAAAAAAGCATTTCAGAGCTGGTGCTGATGCCACTGGAGAATCTGCTGGCTTTTTTCAGAGACCTTCAGCTGGACAAGCATGACCAGGAAGTGGCCAAACGGCTTTTGCTCGAAATAAACAACCGGTTGGAATACCTCAACGATGTGGGCCTGGGCTACCTTACCCTCAACCGCCTCTCCTCTACCCTTTCGGGCGGAGAGTCGCAACGCATCAACCTGGCCACTTCACTGGGCAGCAGCCTGGTGGGTTCGCTCTATATCCTGGATGAACCCAGCATTGGCCTTCACCAGCGCGATACAGAGCGGCTGATAAAAGTACTCAAGCGCCTGCGAGATCTGGGCAATACGGTTATTGTGGTAGAGCATGATGAAGACATTATGCACAATGCCGACCAGATCATTGATATCGGGCCCCTGGCCGGTTCCAACGGGGGCAGGATCATCTTTCAGGGTGAATACAACGAACTGCTGAAAACCAGCAACAGTTATACTGCAGCCTATCTCAGCGGAGAGCGGATTATCCCACTGCCCGAAAAAAGGAGAAAATGGAAGGAATTTGTACAACTGGAGGGTGTAAGGCAGCATAACCTGAAGAATTTTTCGGTAAAGATCCCCTTGCGCATCATGACCGTTATAACCGGCGTAAGTGGCTCCGGTAAATCAACCCTGGTAAAGACCATCCTGTATCCTGCCCTGAAAAAAATGCATGGCGGACACGGTGAAAAGACCGGAAAATTTGATATGATCACCGGCGACTACAACACGTTGCGCGATGTGGAATTTATTGATCAGAACCCCATAGGCCGCTCCTCACGGTCAAACCCGGTTACCTACATCAAGGCATACGATGAGATCCGCACCCTCTGGGCCCAGAATCCGCTTTCCAAAGCACGAGGTTACACACCGGGCTACTTCAGCTTCAATATCGATGGGGGCCGCTGCCCCGAATGTGAAGGAGAGGGCAAGGTAAAGATCGAAATGCAGTTTATGGCCGACATCAGCCTGCAGTGCGAAACCTGCAACGGAAGCCGCTTCAAAGAGGAGATCCTTGACATTAAATACCAGGGCAAGGCCATTCACCAAATCCTGGATATGACCGTGGATGAGGCCATTGATTTTTTTGCCCTTTCAACTGAAAAGCCTGCAACAGGCAAACGGATTGCAGAAAAACTCAAGCCATTGCAGGATGTTGGGCTTGGCTATGTAAAGCTGGGACAGTCATCCAGCACCCTGTCAGGGGGCGAAGCACAACGCATCAAGCTGGCATCGTTCCTGAGCAAGGGAGCATCACAAAACCGTACCCTCTTCATTTTTGACGAACCTACCACAGGACTGCATTTCCACGATATCAATATCCTGCTCAAAGCCTTTGAAGCGCTCCTGGAAAACGGCCACAGCATCGTGATCATTGAACACAACCCCGAGATTATTAAATCGGCCGACTGGATTATTGATCTGGGCCCGGAAGGGGGAGAAAAAGGGGGGCACCTTGTTTTTGAAGGCACCCCCGAAGATCTTGTAAAATGTGAAAACTCCTACACCGGAAAATTCCTGAAAGGCAAAATCGGATGATCTGTGATGATGCAGCCTTTGCGCTGTCATTATCCTCTGTTGCCTCTGCTAAGCGGAATTTGCAATTCCGCTTTTAATCAACCTTTTATTTATACTTTCTAATTTCACCATTTACCATGCGCTGCACTACCAACTCTGCTAAGCGGAATTTGCAATTCCGCTTTTATCAACCTTACTCATTACTGAATTTCTAATTTCATTATTCACAAAGCGCTGTCATCAATCTATGTTGCTCTATTTTTATTTCTACGCAGCGCCCTTCTTATTTTGTTCGCTATTTCCACAAAGGTTAACGGTGCCCTGCACCTGTTTTTTGTCATTGAAAAAAATCTGCGCAAATCCCCTCAATCCGCGTCATCCGTGTTCGTATCTCTTTTTATAAAAAGGTTTCCGGTGCACTGCACCTTTCCACATTCATCATTCATAACTCATAAACCACCATTCACTCTTACATTCTCCCCGGATACACCTTTAGTGCTTCTTCCAGGCAGATCATTGCATTTCTGAGGTCATCCACATTGAGCACATAGGATATTCTTACCTCATTTTTGCCTGCCCCAGGCGTGGAATAGAACCCTGTTGCGGGAGCAAACATAATGGTCTGGTTCTCAAAATGAAAATCTTCCAGCAGCCACTGGCAGAATTTATCGGCATCGTCGATGGGGAGTTTTGTGGTGACATAGAATGCTCCTTTGGGATTTGGACAAACAACACCATCCATTTTATTGAGCATTTCCACTACGATATCGCGTCTTTTTCGGTACTCTTCAATTACTTCCGTGAAATAGCTGTTGGGGGTTTCCATGGCTGCCTCCGAGGCAATCTGCCCAAGCGAAGGGGGGCTAAGGCGTGCCTGGGCAAACTTAAGTGCCGTGGCCATCACTTCCTTATTGCGCGAAATCATGGCACCAATCCTTACCCCGCAGGCACTGTAACGCTTTGATACAGAATCAAAAAGCACCACATT
>SLIL01000467.1 GCA_007135645.1 Bacteroidales bacterium | reverse complement strand
GGTTCCAATTTCAATAATGATATTAGGTTGAGATACAATTATTTTCAAAGTAATGAAACCATGCAACGCAACCATAACATCGGTTTAAGTTTCAGTCATGGCTACAGCAATACGAAAGAGGATGGTGATTTGCTAAACAAACACAGAATCATTACGCCCCAGATTTTTGCTGAGCTGGTAAACCGGAAATACAATGACCGGAATCAGTTTTTTGAATACAACCTTGATTCAAGGATACTTTACAACAATTATGAAACATATACGAATCCGGAAATTTATAATTATGGGGCAGATTTTAAGATTGATGCAATTATCCTGACCGCCGCAGTCCCTTTAAAAATAGGTATTGGCCGTGTTGAACCAGTACAGGATGCCCGGCAGGCTGTTTATATTTTTGAAAAACTCGGGGATATCGAAAGGCTTTCTGCACCCGGGTCAGATGAGGAAATCATCCGATTTGCCCAATTGATCTCCCACCTGCAAAACAAACGGTTCTTTGACTCACGGCTAAAGACCATCGAAGACCTGGAAGCAATTGATGCTTTTTTACGTTCGGAAGGCTATATCCTTCAATCTGATGCGTCTTATTTTGCAACACTTGCCGATTACTGGGCCTTTGGAAACACCCCGGTGAGAATGAGTGGCAGAAGGCTTTCCCTGGGATTTATCCCATCCGTTTATTACAGAAAAGAAACAGATGAGTCCGGTTCTCAGGTATATGAGAATATTATATCAGGCTATGGTTTTGCTGCAGGCATTGATTACACCTGCGAAAAACCCCTTAACCATACCTGGCAAAGTTCTTTTTTCAGTCACGCATACTTTGGATATGCCTTTGAAAGAAGTGAATATAGGAATACAGCAACTGAAGCGGATTACAGGTACCCCAATTTGAATCTGGGTATTTCGGAAACCATTGGCTATCATCCCAATACACGCACCAACGCTACAGCAGGCCTGCACCTGCAGTACATTAATTTTTTTGATGCATCCAATGATGACAGTAATTATATTAGTCCATCTGGAGCGGGTATCAGGATTGGCACAACCATAAATGTAGCATATTATTTTTCGCCTCAGCTCAGATTAAACTTTGTTCATGACATGGGATTTCAATGGTATAGTGATGATGCATCCATTGATTTTGCATTCCGCCCCTGGCAAGCACCTTTTAACATTTTTCCGGGTGGTTTGCATGGTTTTAGTCCCTTTACCGGACGTTTTAGCCAATCTTATGGTTTGAGAATGATGTATAGTATTTTTTAGTGGGGATTGCTTCTCATAGCTACCAACTAATTGCTTAACAGACAGAGTTGATCAAAAGGAAAAGGAAAAGCATGTTGCAACAGCATAAAGCACTTAAAAAGCTTTACATTTCCATATTTTCCAAATTTGAGTCCATTCCGAAATTTTGTTTTCGGAGTGGACTCAAATTTTAAAGCTATCTAAATCAATCACTTTTACAAATAATACATCCAATCACTTCTCGGTGTAGGGCTGCCAGCGGGGTGCGCCAAATTGCAAACCACCGCTTTCGACCTTGCATTTCACATTCCAGTTGCCCACAATATGAAAGTCGCCCTCTTCGCTTATCTCATAGCTAATCTGGTGCAGATCTCCCCCGCCCGGCTGATACTTGTTGAATAGAATGGTATTGCATACCGGCGAGGTACAAAGGTTGGTAGTATGGAGTCCGTCAACAAGCAAATTCTGGGTAATATCCATGATATGGCCATCTTCCACCCTGATCACTTTTACCCTGTTCTTTGGGTTGCTGAAATACTCGGTAGTCAAAAACACCAGGAATTTTCCATCGCGGGTCCATGAAATATCTTTGTGTGCCCCAGAATTAGCTTCAGGCTCATTGTAGAGGATTTGTTTATTCGAGCCGTTTGCATCCATAATTATTATGGATTGCCCCCACCAATATCCATCTGGGTTAGGTGTCCGCATGTTTCCGCGAAAGGCAATTTTTTGTCCGTTGGGAGAGAATGCCGGAAAATAAGGCCACCATAACTCTATACCATCCACAAGTTCCTTGTTCTGTGTAAGTTGCTTTATATTGGTACCATCCAGGTTAATGGTGAAAATATTACCTTCACTGGTGCCTCCATCCACAGGATGGCCATGCAAAACTATAGTAGAAGTTGTGCGTGATGCATCAAAGGATTGCACATCCCACATATCCTTGCTGGTTACCTGCCTGAGATTTTCCCCGGTTTCCATATCGCAGGAGTAGATGATTTTCACATAAGTATTGCCGGGCTCCTTGGCAAGCAGCAGGGCTTTTTCACTGTTGTAGCTCAGGTGACGTGAGCTTATTTGATGGTTCAGGTCAACAGGCGTTACCTCGTAGCGTACTTTGTTTTTGGAGGGCGAAACAATTGAATACCGGTCTCCACTTGAATGGACAATGATGAGCGAATCATCATTATACACCTCTTTTTCTTCCAGCTCGCAACCGCTATACAGGATTGCAAAGGAAAGACATAGAACTAAAATTTTCATCAGCTTTTTCATTTGTTTATAGGTTTTGTTTATACCATTGGATTGCATTGGCAGTCAGGAAACTGTGTTGAATAATTTCGATCTTAACTGATCCTATTCCGGATATTTACTTTACGATCATTTTACTTTCGGCTTTCAGCCCATCAACTGTGGTTACCTGTATAATATACATGCCTGGTGACAAGTCAGTAATATCAATTATTTCATCCTCCACCGTGCAACTGATCAGCTGGCGGCCTGTAAGATCGAATATTCGGGCATTACTGGCTATGTGCCCGGAAGGAAGATTAAGCTTTATGGTTCCACGTGCCGGGTTGGGATATATTCCAACATCAAGAACAGGTACCACTGAATTTACTGAAGTTTGCCCACCATACGCAGCGAGATATTGTACCATGAAAAAGGAATCCATTGTGCTTTTACTCCATGGGCCAGAGGATGCTAAAGCGATAGGATTTCCTGGCTGACCGGGGAAAGCTCCGGTGAAGCTGTTACTGTTGCTTTTAAAACTCATTTCAGTTATGGACATCAACGGGGCCTTTATCAGAGGATCATACCAATTGTATTGAATCTCAACGAATTCACCCAGATAAAGAAGCGGTTCCCCGGCGTCAAACCGTATCCACCAATGGGATGTAATTACCGATTTTAATCGTAAAACGTTACTGAATTCTCCCAATGGAGTAATAATGCTTCCCCAGGCATCGGCATGTACATGAACATCACCAGAGTCGCGCATAGCAAGATAATGTGCCTGGCAGTCGTAGCCATTGTACTCATAATTAAACCCAAAGCTATTACCCATAGCCAGTGGATACATCAGATCGGTCATGGGTGGATCCCAGGGGCCAAACGAGCTTGAACCGGTGGCATAATAGCCCTGGGCAATGAGTTCACGCTTGTCGCCATGGTTTTTATAAAACAGATACGGCCCTTCAGCAGAGTTCAGCAGCTTTATGGCTATATCAGATATCTGCACAGCTGCAGAATCGGCAAAAGGTGTTTCGGAAGGGTTTACCACCAAAGCGGGTTCACCTTCAATAAACATATCGCCATCAATCTCGGAGAAATCCCATGCCTGGTCAGGGCCGGCACTGCCAACATCGATGAAAGCAACATCATAGTATCCATCAATTCTGTAGGTATCTCCCACAGAAAAATTCATTGCCTGGTTCAGTATTGGCTGGCCAGCTAATAGTAAAGGCAGCACCATCGATAAAACTAAAAAAGTAATTTTTTTCATAGGTTTGGTTTTTTAGGGTTAATCACTTTGGTTTTTTTTCCTTATAAAAGTTGATAATCTTTCTCAGTGCTTCACTTCTGATACGGGTACTTTTTTCCCTTTCCGACCATTTCTTGTCGTTGCTTTGTTTTTTTCCCTGGTTACTTTCAGGATCATCAGGTGTATTTTTCTTCTTGTCGGTCATTACGCCATGTTTGCAGAACAAAGCTAATGACCGGAAGACATTAACACCAAATTTTCAGGGGTTTACAAAGTGGCAGGGGGCATTTCAAAAAGTAGCAAAAATCTGAATCTGCTAATTTTCAGCATCTCAGCTAAGCTTCATAAGAAAAGGGATCAGGCTTTCATCATTGTCGAGTTCCAGCTTTTTTCTCAGGCGGTAACGTGTTGATTTGATGCCGGCCTCCGATTTGAAGGTAATGGCCGCAATTTCCTTGGTATTCAGATTCAGTTTCAGCAGGGCTGCAATTTTGATCTCTGTAGAAGTAAGATCAGGGCACAGGGATAAAAGCTTGTTGAAAAAATCAGAATGGATATTGGTAAATATCTTTTCAAATTCATTCCATGAGTTGTTTTTTAACTGGGCTTCAAGCCCGCAAACGATACTGTTTATGTTTTTTGAAGCCTGCTCATTACCGGTTAGGTTGGCACGCAGATCTCCCATTTTTTCAATCACATCGCCCAGGGTTTCATTAACCCGGAGCATTTCAAGGGCTTTGGAAGCCAGCTCCCGGTTTTTGGCCTCCAGCTGTTCTTTCATCAGCAGTTGCTCTTTTTCACGAAGCTGCGATTCTTGTGTCCTTATGGTTTTTTCCCTCTCGTAGAGTTGTCGCTGGCGTTTTAATCCGGCAGATTTCATGCGAAAGAGCAAAAACAACGACGCAGCAACCAAAACAAGCGCCGAAACAGAAAGGTACAGGAGAATTATATTTCTGCTTTGTGCCCTGTTGAGGCTTTTCAAAAGCTTTATCTCATCTTCCCTGCGCTGGGTCTGGAACTGTATTTCCAGTTCCCTAATTATTTTTTCCTTGTTTATTTCAGCCAGACTATCCTGAATCTGTTTGTTTATGAACAAATAGTTATACGCACTATCATACTTGCCGGCAGATGCCAATACAGGCGCAAAGCTAAGATATGCATAACTGAGTAAATTTGGATTTTCAAGTTTTTTTGCCAGGTTAAACACTTCTGCCATCATATCTTCTGCTTCGTTTTCCCTACCTAAGCGGTACAATGCTTTGGCCATTTCAGCTTTATTGATGCATATCCCTGTTTCATCTTTGATCTGAGCATATTTTTGTTTTGAAACCGACAGCATTTCAAGGGCTTCGTTGTATCTGTTCATTTTGATAAACAGACTGCCAATATTGTATTCCGAACTGGCTATTCCCCTGACACTGCCATCATTGCGTCTTTTTTCCAGGCTTCGTTTAAAATATTGCAATGCAGTATCATATTCAAAAAGAAGTTCATGGACTTTGCCAATATTAGAAAACAGGATTGAGAGCAAAACATCATCTTTAACTTCATCAGACAATTCAAGAGCTTTTGAGAAATAATCCATGGCCAATAGCGGTTCCGACCGGTCAAGGTGAACACTTCCCATACCACAAAAAGCCAGAAAAAGATCTTGGTTGTTTCCTGTCTCCATACAAAGATTGGCAGCAGCCTGTAGATTTTTTAATGCATTGAGATGATTTCCAATGATTTTATTGATGGCGGCAGTGAACTGATGGTAGTAGATCAATCCTTGTTTCTCATCAATTTCTTCATACTGTAACCTCGCTTTTTCGAGGTACCGGGTAGCCACATCATATTCATCCTTATAATAATAAGCCCTCCCCTGCCAAAGGAAACTGGCAGCAATACCTGATGGATTGTTTAACCGGGTTGACAATACCAGCGCTTCCTGCAAATACAAAAGCGCCTTGCTGGCGTCGGAATAACAATAGTGCTCACCTAATTCAAGTAAAAGATTTAATCGGGCAGTGTCAGAAGGAATGGTTGCGAGGATTTGCTCTTTTTCATTTATTGACTGTGCATGCAAAACCTGTAATGAATAAAAGCTGAGAATTACCCAAACAAATATGAAGCTACGGCACGAAGACATCGGGCAAGTTTTTAGCTCAACAAAAAAACAGGCTGTTTTTGCCAAGACAGTTTATCAATTGCAAATTTAACGTTATTTTTGAATTTGTGGTATTTTTTTATTATCCTGAGCCCGGTATAAAAAGGTTAACACGATGCATTAATTATCCTTTACATATTGAAAATCAGAAACTTGTGCAGCTTCAAGAAAAAACATAATATATTGATAGTCTGCCACTTAACTTTTAAACTTTATAAACCTTACACTTTTTAAACTGGACTCAATCCTGCTTTATGCATTTCTATGGATTGAGATTCTTGTCCTCAATTTTTAAATAAAAGTTATCAAAAAGGGATCTCAACCATAAGCCAGACCAGAAGGAAAGACTCTGGCAGCCTGAACGGAAGCTGGGTTTAATTGCGTGCAGTTCCAATCTGTATTCATTCCAGGCAATTCAACCACTCTGTGGTTGTCCTTTTCCGGCGCGATCATCCTGCCCCGCATGCGATGCGGGGCTATTCATATTGAATCCCTTCGGGATTCTGCGTAAAAACGTTAATTTTACCAGAAAAAAGTTGACTGGTTGATTTTGGGTTGTATGGCTTGACTGAGGTTGTAAATAGCAATTTAAAAAGTACACCTTTTCGCAAGTATATATTACCAGTTTCCGGTAAAGAAGAACGGTGTTTTATTGCAAAAACTGGTAATTTGGTAAATGAAATTACCTATGAGCACCATCCCAAGCCCAACGGGCTTGAATATGAATAACCCCGGGTCGCAACCCGGGGATCAGGGTCGCATCATCCCCGGCAACTCCGAAGGAGTTGAACAAAACAGTCAAAAACAAACCTAAAAAAACAAAACAAAATGAGTACCTACACCCAAATCCTCTACCAGATTGTCTTCAGCACGAAGAACAGAGAACGCACCCTTACAAAAGATAGAAGAGACGAGCTTTTCAGATATATCTGGGGCCTTATGAAAAACCAAAGATGCCATCTATACCGAATAAACGGAGTGGAAGACCACCTACACCTTATTACCCATATTCATCCTTCGGTATCGCTGGCAAATCTTGTCAAAGATATTAAGCTGTCAAGTTCTCAGCACATTATCAAAAATGGTCTTTTCAAAAATTTTGATGGTTGGCAGGAGGGGTATGGTGCGTTTACTTATAGCATCAAAGAAAAGGACCGACTGATAGAATATGTCAAGAACCAGGAAGAACATCACAAGATAATAACTTTTAAAGAAGAGTTTATTCAACTCTTAGAGGAACATGGGATCGAGTTTGATGAAAAATATTTGTTCTAATTATTCAACCACTCCGTGGTTGCCC
>SLIL01000362.1 GCA_007135645.1 Bacteroidales bacterium | reverse complement strand
GCTGCACGACGGCTATCCGTTAAAAGTGTTGAAATCAGCAGTTCATCAGAGATGGTGCCATGCAGGCTTCCCTGCATCATTTGGGCCAGTTCTTTTATGGTATATGCCAGGGCCATACCTTAGAAGATTAGAGCAACAGGGGTTCATCCGAATCGTCTCCCAATGACTTTAGTGCATTTTTGTCGGCATCCGTATCTTCTTCCAGTGCAGAGAATTTTAAAGGGTTAGCCGCGATCTCATCATAAAGCTTCCGGTTGCGGAATACATCAATAGAAAGGTATATGGCATCCAGGAAGGATTCGTGGGATGCAATGTTTTTTCCTGCCAGTTCATAGGCGGTGCCGTGGGCAGGAGAGGTGCGTATCTTTGGCAGGCCCGCTGTAAAGTTTACACCCGACTGGAAAGCCATGCTCTTGAACGGGATCAGTCCCTGGTCATGGAACATAGCAAGCACTCCGTCAAACTTTTTCAGTGTTGGTGAGCCGAAGAATCCATCAGCAGGGTAGGGGCCAAATGCAAGGATCCCCTCTTCAAAAGCTTTCTGAATGGCAGGGATAATAATGGTTTCTTCCTCAATTCCCAGTACTCCCTTGTCGCCGGCATGTGGATTTAGGCCCATAATGGCAATTTTGGGTTTGCGGATCCCAAAATCACGGATCAGGGAGTTGTGCATGATCCGGGCTTTCTGAATGATCAGTTCCTCGGTGATCATACCCGGTACTTCCCTCAGGGGAACATGGCCGGTAATCACCCCGATGCGCATGGTGTCGCTTACCATAAGCATCAAGGCTTCTCTGGTGTTGAATTTTCCGGCCAGATATTCTGTGTGTCCGGGAAAGTTGAAGTCTTTGCTCTGGATGTTTTGTTTGTTGATGGGGCCGGTTACCAGGGCGTCGATCTGCCCTTGTGCAAGATCAAGGGTTGCAGCTTCAAGAGCAAAATAGGCCGCTTTTCCTGCTACATCAGTGCTTTGGCCCAGCTCAACTTTGATCTCCTGGGTAACAACGTTCACCAGGTTGATCTTCCCGGGCAAAGCCTGGTTGGCTGAACGAATTACGTTGAAGTTAATATCATTCATATTCAGTGCTTTACGATGGTAGGAGGCAACTTTGGAACTCCCATATATTACCGGTGTAAAGTATTCAAATATCCTGGAGTCCTGCAAACTTTTTAAGATCACCTCATAGCTAACGCTGTTCACATCTCCGTGGGTAATGCCTATGCGCAGAGGGGTAATGGGTTCGTGTTGAATATCCGGGGTTTCGTTTTCCATTGCAATACTTAAATTTTGTTACAGGGGCAAAGTTACGATAATTAAGAAATCATGGAATCAGATTTTGCAATTAACCCCAAATTAGGACTGGTTGCCCCGGTGCTGCAAGTTCCAAAGGAAATCATACAGTAATCTTACACCGGCACCTGTGCCTCCCTTGCCACGATATGAGTCGGCAGAGTCCAGGTAAGCCATGGTGGCAATATCCAGATGAATCCACGGGTAATCAATAAAGTGAGACAGGAACTTTCCTGCAGTAATAGCGCCGGCACCGTGGTTTTTGCTAAGGTTTCTTATGTCAGCCACATCCGATTCTATTTCCTTATCGTATTCTTTCCAGAATGGAAGCCGGGCAATCCTTTCGTAAACACTGTTTCCGCTGGTTTCAAGGTGGGACATATGCTTTTCTGCATTCATATGCATTGCAATAATACCAAAGCGGCCTATGGCCATTGTCGCCGAACCTGTAAGCGTAGCGATATCAATGACAAGCAGAGGCTTCAATTGCTGCGCATACAGTAGGGCGTCGGCCAGGATCAGCCTGCCCTCGGCATCGGTATTGATGATTTCCACTGTTTTTCCGTTTCCCATTTTTATGATATCGCCCGGCACCATGGCATTGCCTCCGGGACGGTTGTCGGTTGCAGGGATCAGTCCCACTACATGTATGGGTGCTTTGTTTTGTGCAAGGGCATATATGGCCCCAAAAACTGCTGCACCCCCGGCCATATCACTTTTCATCCCGTCGAGTGCTGATTCCGGCTTCAGGTTAATACCTCCCGTATCATAAACCAGGCCTTTGCCAACCAAAACCACAGGTTGATCATTAACGGCGTTTTCAGGTTTCCATTCAAGGATTGTAAAGGTAGGTTCATTTACACTGCCCATGTTTACGGTGAGCAGCCCGGTCATATTGTGTTTCTTTATTTCTTCTTTGTTAAGAATTGTCGCCTTAATCCCTGCTTCTTTTCCTGCTTCAGCTATTAGATGTGCAAAAGTTACAGCATCCATCTGGTTGGAAGGCTCATTTACCAGGTCACGGGTAAGGTAACAAGCCTTAACCATATTGTTAAGCTGGTTGATATCTGATACTTTTAGTGTATCTCCGTCAATGTATATTTCTTCCAGCTTGCCGGGGTTTTTTGCAGGCTTTTTGTGTTTTGAAAATCCGTAGGCACCCAGGGCCATACCCTCTGCCAGGGCTGAAAGTGCTTCACTGTTTCCCGTAAAATCCCTTATCAGGCATTTGTCCTGTTGGTTTCTGGTTAAATGGGATTTGATCCGTTCACCTCTTTTACGAAGGTGTTCAAGGCCCTCATGGTCGGTTTTCTCAGGAAGCAACTGAATGATCTCGTAATGAGACAAACGGTTAAACAGGAAGGTGTCCTTTTCATTTTGAGCATGCTGCTCTGTTACAAAGTTTTTTTCAGCCTCGTTGATGGGTAAATCCTGCAAGTCTTCGGTTTTTTGTACAAGAAAGATAGTGCTTAGGTTTTCAGGATCTCCGGAGTATGGTTTTATGATCATAAGATATAGGAAGATGTTTATATTTGCTGGAGCGGGTTCAACTGTTTATTTTTGTTTTACTTTATCTGCATCATCAATTACAGAGAAAAACTGGTGTACTTCTTCCTCGGTACTTGCCAGGGCCTCCTTAAGGGTTCCTTCAAAAAGGACATTACCCTTCGACAAGTAAATGATGCGATTGGCAATCCGCAATATACTTGAAACCTCATGCGTAACCATAATAATTGACATTCCCAGTAATTCCTTAAGGTTAATAATTAGCCTGTCCAGCGATTCAAGGGATATGGGGTCCAGTCCTGCACCGGGTTCATCACAAAAAAGAACCGGCGGGTCAAGAGCAATGGCCCGGGCAAGTGCGGCTCTCTTGAGCATTCCCCCGCTTAGCTCAGACGGATATTTGTAAAAGGCATTTTCCAGGTTTACAAGTCCCAGTTTCATGTAAACAATATCATTGATCAGGTGGTCAGGCAGATGGGTGTGTTGAACCAGAGGTAGTGCAACATTTTCTCCCACGGTCATGGAGTTTAACAGTGCACCATTCTGGTAAAAAACGCCCATTTTCAGGTAGAGCTCCAGTTGCTCCTTTTCGGTTAGTTCTGCAACATTTTGTCCAAGGATCTTTACTGTACCCTGCATAATGGGGTAAAGGCCCAGAAGGTGTTTGAGCACAGTGGATTTCCCGCAACCACTGGATCCCAGGATTATGGTCACCTCGCCCTGGTAAGCTGAAAAACTAACATCATTCAGCACTCGGGTGTCACCAAAGGAAGCCCCCAGATTCTCTACTTCTATTACCTTGTTTCTGGTCATCTCATTATAGTTTTATCTAAAAAATTTTTGTTGATAACTAAACCATCACTCATTACCCATCACTCATGTAAATTCTATTTAGTCCTTGCACGAAAACTCGTATTATTCAATAAAATAAAAGCCCCAATATACTATCTGCAATGATCACCAGAGAAATGGCCACCACCACTGCTGCTGTGGTTGCTTTTCCTACTCCTTCGGCCCCTCGTACTACCCTGAAACCATAAAAACTTCCCGTCAGAACTATCAAACAGGCGTAAACCTGGCTTTTCACAAAGCCGGTAATGAGTTCTTTGTTTCTCATTACATTGCCCATACGGTTGATAAATACCTCCGGGGTAATGTCCAGGTAAAAATAGGCTGCGGTAGCTCCCCCAACGATTCCTGCAACACTGGCAAGAATGACCAGAAAAGGCAGGGTAATAAGACTGGCGTAAAGCTTCGGAATCACAACAAAGCGTATGGGGTTCAACCCCATAGTCTGAAGGGCATCCAGTTCGGAAGTAACTTTCATGGTAGCGATCTCAGCTGCAATGGAAGAACCACTTCTGCCTGCTACCAGTATGCCGGTTATCAGGGGCCCCATCTGGCTCATCATGGCAATTACTGTAAGATCAACAATAAAGACATTGGCACCAAAGTTTCTTAGTTGCCCCGATGATTGCAATGCCAGAACCAGGCCTATCACGTAAGACATGAAAACAACAATCAATACGGAATTTACACCAATGAGTACAGCCTGGTTGGAAACCTCACCTGCTTTGCGCATTTTGGGCCTGAAGAAGTCAGCAACGGCAAAATAAAAAACATTGGCTGCAAGTGTAAGGAATCCAAAAACATATGAGGAAAAGAAATAGGATACACTGTTTCCAACTTTTTCAAACAAATTCACCTTTTCCGGCAGTGCAGGTTCTTCAAATTTTTCGGGCCTGAACAATTCTATTTTTCGTGTAATGGATTCATTGCCCCCTTCAAAACGGATCTTTATCCCTTGCTGAGCCAGTTGTTTTTGAATATAAAAAATTGCTGTTACCCCTGCACTGTCAATGCTTTCCAGTTTGTCAAAGTTGAAGATATAGTTTTTAAGGCCTGAAGATTTCAGTTCTTTGATCATTTTGCGTGAAAATACAGACACCCGGCGCAGGGTCAATGTACCAGTAAGATACAGTGTCTGGTTTTCTAAAAGATAGATGGTGTCTTTCTCAATGGCAATGTAATATCGGGTGTCTTCTGCTTTCATTGCTGCGATATCTCAAAATGTGCTTTTTTTGAAAAATAATAAAGCTCCTCAAAAAACATATTGCTGATAGCCCTGGCAAACTGGTTCAGGTCGCGTCGCTCCAGTTGTCTGATATTGTCGCTTGTGTGGATTGCAATAACTTTGCCTTCGGCAGTTTCTATCCGGAACTCAACGTTGAGGCGAGCATGAAAAACACTCCTTTCTCTAATCACCTCCATGTTGTAAACGGTTGTGATTAATCTGAAGTCGGGTTGAACGTTCCAGAAGCGCGTTGCTGCGGTTTCGAAAAAGGGGTTTCTTTTGTAAAATATTGAAATAAAACGACCCAGGCTTTGATTAGGCCTGGAAGCCCAATGATTGTTGGCAAAATAATGCACTTCCATTTCTCCTTCCCTTATGGCTATCTGGGTTGAAGAATAGACAGGGTTAACATCAACATTCGTAATTTCCAGTGAATAAGGCAGGGTGACAATCGTGTCTGAAATTTCTGTTTTTGCCGGGTATTCCAGCAGAAAAAACCGGGGTGATACAGGTTTACTGCTTCTGCAGCCATTCTGTAAAACAAGAATAGCTGCAAGAATGATGAATAATCGGAGTGTCTTCATGGCGTCGGTTTTATGTGGTCAGGTTTTAAAGGGTTTTATCTAATGATGCTTTCTGCATTCAACTAAAAAGCAACTGCAATTCTGGTATCTTTGGATCAATCTCCACTCATTCAGTATACGAATGCTGTTTAAGCTGATCTATTGCAGTCTTCGGTCGGGAACATCCCTGGCCCTTTGACCTCTGATAAGCACTGATGGATCTGCATTAACTTTTCGGGAGAATTCCTGGATGTTCTCCATGGTATGTCGTAATATGACCAGATTCTCGCCCAGGTCTTTGGCACTTCTGTCAAGGTCTCCGTCCAGCTTGATCAGCAACTGCTGCGTTTGCAAAGTGGTTGCTGCAAGGTTTTCAATAAGGGTGTTGAGATTGGTTTCTCTCAGGGTGAGTGAAATATCTCTGATGTTGCCAAGGATCTCGCTCAGGGTATCCCCCTGTAAAATGGTATTAATTTGCTCACTGGCGGCCAGAAACTGCACAGACATTGTGTCAAGGCGGGCCGTAAGTTCATTGGCATTGATCACAGCATTTCTCAGATCAGACCGGTTTTCCACCACCACTTCATTGAACATGGTAAAGGATTGGGTGGCATGGTCGGAGAGAAGCGAAATTTTATCCACGGCTTCACCGATCTTTTCAAGATTCTCAGGCCGGGTAAACGCAATCAGGTTGTTGAGAACCTCTTCTACTTTGAAGGCGATCACCTCTGCCTGGCCGCTAATGTCTTCCACGAGGGAGGTTCCTTGTCGGATAAATTGCTCTTCTTTCAGGAAATCTGCCTCGTTGGAGCCACCCCTGATCTCTATGGTCCTCAAACCGGTTATCCCCATTGCAACAATATCTGCTGTAGCATCTTCCTTTACAGGGGTGCCTGCCTTTAATGATAGCCTTACAATGATCCTGTTCACATCTTCAGGATCAATAAAGATGTTGGAGATGGTTCCAACATTGATCCCCATGTACTTAACAGGGCTTCCCACTTCAAGCCCGCTAACTGAGACATCCCTGTAGGCTACATAATAAATATCTGTTCGTTCAAACAATCGTCTGGCAGTAAAAAATCCGATCAGGATCAGTAGCAGCAATGAACTGATCATGATAAAGATACCCAGTCTTATTTTTTGCGCACGTCCTTTCATGGTTTCCGATGGTTGGTATATGTAAAAAACTGTTCTTTTGTTCTAACTTATTTGAAGATTGTAAATATAATCAAAATTATGCAAATAAAGAACTCTTATAGTCATGTAAAGAAGGCTTCATGTCTGTTGACAGAAAAATAATGAGTCTTTTAGTGCTTCAACAACCAGTAAGACCAATGTGTTTAAAATAAACTGAAAGATAATCTTAGTCTGAAGTGATTTGAGTCTCCTGATAGACCCGTTTTAATCCTGATGGTCTGTTGTTTAAATATAGAATGTCATGCAGAGGTGAGTAGGGATATTCCTGCTGCCAGTAGCGCCAGGGACCTTGTTTTCTATCTGAGTAAAAGTACCCTCTTCTTGACAGGAATCCTTCCTCATTAAAAAATTCCCACAGTCCGGTAGCCATATGATCTTTGTATTCTCCCCTCTGCTTCAGGATGCCGTCAGGATGGAAAACGAGCCAGATCCCGTTAAATAAGTTCTGGTAATATTGACCCGATGAATGAACCTTGCCTGACGGGTAAAAGGAATACCATTTGCCTTCCCTGCTCCCTTTGTCAAATGAACCTTTCATCATTTTTTTTCCACTGGAATAATATTCCGCATATGGCCCATGAAGTTCACCGTGTTGATAAATGCCCCTGATCATGATCACGCCATTGGGATGATAGGCTTTGTATGGGCCGTGGAGCTTGCCATTTTTGAATAAACTTATTCGCTGCAGCTTACCTGTGTTATAGAAAGTGAGAAGTGAGTCGGTATGGAGCCCCATTTCTTTGGTACCTTTATAATTCAGCTGGCCATTGGGATGGTATTGTTTCCAGGTTCCATGTTCAATACCGTTGGAGAACTCAACTACCTGCCATGGAATGCCATCGGGGTAATAGATTGTTCTGGTGTCATTTACAACTCCATTCACAAAGAATGTTTCACTTTCTTTTAAACCGGATTCAAAATATTCGGTAAACCATCCGTTTAGCAATCCGTTCTGGTAATTCCCTTCCTGTCGCAGCTTGCCATGATCAAAATACGAACGATAGTGTCCGTACCTTACACCCCTGTGAAAATGAATGACCTGTTCTGTAGTGCCATGTGAATAAAAAATCTCCCACATCCCTTCAGGTTGGTTATTCTCAAACATCCCTTGCTGCCTGAGACTTCCATTGGGCAAAAAGAACTGATAATGACCATGCTTTATGGTATCTGCATTCACTATAAATCCCTGGAATCGTTCTTTTGGAGTTTGACTGTCAGGGTAATAAATGCTGAACTCCTCAAGCTGTACCTGCTGGGTCCAGCCCTTTTGCATAGGGAAGAAGAACAGAAGTAAGAGGAAAACGGGTATTGCAGCCGGTTGATTATTCAACATCAATAATGATTTGTGTCCCTTTGAGTGAAGCACTGCCCGGATAGTCGAGGATAGCTGCCAGCGAATATCTGCCCGGGGGTAAAGTGGCCGGAAGAACCAGTTCCATTGTTCGTACAGTTTGAGGATAGGTGGCTACTTCTACGGTTCTGAATCGTTCTTCACTGGCTGTTTGCAGGTTGGAGGCAATAAGAAATACCCGGCCATTAATAATCCGTTCTCCCACATTTTCAAGATTGACCAGGAAACGCCGTTCCTGGGAGTTGTTGCTGTCGGTTTCTCTCAGGTTGCTGATCTCCAGCCTTCCCGGGTCACCACCGGCAGGATTGTACGAAAGAAAGATGTCTATTCGCCCTGAGATGGCAACACCTGTTTGTAACTCGCGGTCAGCTGAAAAAACCGGCTGTTCCACTGCAGTGGCAAAGCTCATGACCCCCCACCGCGATCTGTAATCATCAACGGGAGCCTGAAGGGTTAGTTGTACAGTTTTTTCTTCGTTGGGCTCCAGTTCCAGTATGGCCGGGCTGACAGTAATCCAGTTGGCTATGGTATTACGCGTGGATCCGCCGGCAAGCATTTCTCTTTCTCCGGTTCGCTGTACCAGAAAATCCTGAATACGCATGGTTACTGTTTCCTTGCGGTTACTGTGGTTTTTAACGGCTACCGTTCGGCTTTGTGTTTCGCCGGGTGCAATATTGAAATTAACCCGTATGGGAGCCACTTCAAGATCCTGAGAGAATAATGGCGACATAGCTATCTGGGATAGCAGGAAGAAAAGGGTAAATCCTGTTTTGAAAAATCTGGAACTATTCATAGTATAATAAACTGTTTTGTTTTCCGGCCCGCTTAAAAAAAGATTTTGCCGTTAATGTAAAAATAACATTAGCAAATTTATGCAAATTATTTTTTACCTGATGGTTTTATTGTTGATAATTATTTTGTTTTAAAAGTCTGGTCTTGTTTCTGTGAAACAGGGTAAAACCCCGTGAAAAGTACCATAAAAATCGTTTTTTTAACAGGTTTTTTCTACGTTTATGCCGTTGGTTGAAACCCGGATATGGAAAATAAGTATAAATTAGTAGTCCAGTTTCAGGAAGCTGAACCAAAGGAGACTGAAAACAAACACCTTGATAGGTTCCTGAAAATGCAAGATTAAAATTATTTGTATTTTTGCTAAGCTAAATCCGCACACTAAATTCGACAAAATGGCAGAACCTCTTCCCGCTAAGATTAAATCAGTTGCATTGACTATTTGGGTATTGCTGCTGTTTTTTTTGGGCCCGCCTGCTTTTACTCAGGATTCGAGAGCCTTAAGCCAGTCCGTGCAAGAGCGCATCGAGCGCCTGGAGGAGCTGGCCGGATACTATATTAATCGCGAGGATTACCAGTCGGCCATTTCCTATATGAACCAGATCAGTTATATCTACTGGGAAAACCAGCGACCCGAAAGGGCTGCAGAGTCCTTTGCCCGCACTATCCCTTTTTACGAAAGGATCAATGATCTGGAAAACCTTCACAAACTCTACAGCAATATTGGATTGATCTACCTTGACCTTGAAGATGTAGCACTGGCTGACCAGGCATTTACAAAGAATCTGGAAATACACAGACAGATCGGGGAGCGAAAGGGAATTGCTATTTCCCTGGTTGACCTGGCGTATGTTAAAAACCTTCGAAACGACTACAGGGAAGCAAACCGATTGCTGGAAGAAGCCATGGAAATTGCCATAGCCATTAATTATGAAAGTATTCTGCCCAATATATACCGGCAACTGGCCAACAATTATACCAACCTTGGCAATGTAAGGCAGGGAGAAACCTTCCGCCAGAAGTATGCAGACATCCGTGATCACCTCAATCGTCTGGCTGTGCGTGGTGAGTTCCAGGAGCGCGAACAGCAAAGCCAGGTAGAAGCGCTCCGCTCGCAGGCCGAAGCAAGAGCCCGGCGGGCAGAGCTGGAATTGCAGGAGATCCTCTTTCAGCAGGAGCAGGATTCTATCCGGCTGGTGGTTCGTCAGCGCGAAGACTCACTTGAGCTTTCGAGGTTGCGCTCAGAACGACAGATGGTGGAGATCGAACGCATGGAGCAGGAAGCCGAGCTTACCCAGGCCGAGATAGAACGGCAACAGGCGGTACAGAATTTCCAGCAGCTGGTGATCTATTCCACTTTGGGAGGGCTTGGATTCGTTTTTATCCTGGTATTGTTAATGTACAGAAGCAATAAATTGAAGCAAAAAGCCAACCGGCAACTTGCCCAGAAGAACAAGCAAATTGAAGAGGCCAGCGAAAAGATTGAAGAACAAAATTACAGGATCACCCAGAGTATCAGTTATGCCCGCGATATTCAGCTGGCGTTGTTTCCCCCCATTGAAAACCTGTCTGCCTATCTGCCCGAATCGTTTATCTTTTTCAAACCTGTGGATATGGTGAGTGGTGACTTTTACTGGTTCAGGGAAGCAGTGGCAACACATAAAGTCAAAAAACAACTGCAGCATGAGCCACGCTATGCCGGTGCCAGTGGTCCTGTTAACAATAGTGACAACAGTCTGTGGCTTCCTTTTGAAAATGATAAATTCATTATTTCGGCAGTTGACTGTACGGGTCACGGTGTTCCGGGCGCATTTATGTCCATGATCGGGTACAACCTGCTCGACTCTATTACCGGCAGCGGAACTACCAATGCAGGTGAGATCCTGGGTGAGCTGAACAAAGGGGTACGCAGCGCCCTCAAGCAGGAAGAAACCACTAACCGCGATGGGATGGATATTGCCATGTGCGTGATTGATAAGAACGAAAGGACGGTGGAGTTTGCCGGGGCAAACAACCCCCTGCTGTACATCAAAAATGACGAGATACACACCGTAAAAGGAGACCTCATGGCTATTGGCGGGGTGCAACGGAAAAACAGGGAAAGGGTTTATAAATCCCATACGGTTAAGGTTGACGAACCCACCACGTTTTATATTTTGTCGGATGGTTATACTGACCAGTTCGGAGGAGAAGACGGGATGAAGTTTACCATGAAAAGCTTCAGAGAAATGTTGCTGGCCATTTACAAAAGGCCCATGAATGAGCAAAGGGAAATTCTGGCAGGATATTTTGATGAATGGAGAGGAAAACACGATCAAATTGATGATGTATTGGTAATCGGGTTTAAGTTGCAGTAAAAAACAGGTGATTTATATCGTTTTAATGGTGAATTTTACCTATTTTTGCCCGTCTTTTGGAAAATTTCTGCAGCATTTCATTTTTATTCTATATATTTGAATTTTATTAACTGTATTACAATACTAATTTAACAAAATTTCTAACAAACAAAAAAGAACGACTATGAAAAAATTTGGTATTCTCTTTGCCGGCCTTTTTCTTTTTGTAAATGTGGCCTCCTCCCAGGCAGTTGACGACAGGGCCGTTATTCCTGTAGCGGTTACACTCAACTCGATCCTGCGCCTTAATGTTACTTCCGGGGGTAATATTGAGTTTAATTTTAATACCCTAAGTGATTATGAGAATGGTATTGCTACAGGACCAGCTTACGAAACCAGGTTTAACGTAGCTGCATCAGTAGATTGGAGGGTTTCTATGTCTGCAGAGGATTTAAACCTTATAGGCACAGATATTGTTGAAGGTGATGGTAACACTGCTAATATACTGACTCTTGATAATATCGGATATTCTATAGGATTAGAAGGCACTGGGGATGAAGATTCTTTCACCATCTTGTTCGATGATGAAGATGATCTGGTAGGTCCTTTAACAAATTCAGAAACTTTTATAGTGAGTCCAGGAACACTGTCTAATGCCGGAGATATCACACGAAATGCCTTTGTGATAAAATGGAGATGCGGTACAGCCGAAGGTACTATGAACAGTGCAAGTATTCTTACACAGGGGGTTGCAGCAGACAGATATGCAACCAATGTGTTTTTGGTTCTTGAGCCAGCTCCTTAATCAAATCCTGCATATATTAAATATTTGTGATTTCATTGTAATTGTATAGAAGAGAGACAAAAGGTACTCTCTTCTATGCAATCCTGATTTATTGAAATAATAATAAAAGATTCCCGGATGTTGAAAACTGGCCCGTTGATTTTTGTCATTTGTATTGTGGGTTTTTTCTTACTGCCCATAAATGCAAAATCACAGGATCCAGATGTTTTGCTCTTAAGGATAGAGTCAGGGGGAAGTTTACATTTCAGTGTAAACTCATTGATAAAATACCAGGAAGGTTTAGCATTTGAATCCTGGACACGTTTGGGGATAGCTTTTGAAGACTCAGATCTTCCGGGCAGAACATGGAGACTGGAATTCAGGGCAAAAACTGATAGTATTATCGGGGATTATGGCAGGAATATGGCTTTAGAGTATCTGACTCTTGAAGCTGTGGACGGTGGTGGGAATGTTATCCTGGGAGTGGCCGGGAATGGGGATTTTGAAGATGGAGTGATTCTGAGTAATGCTTACCAGCCACTTTTTATTAATGGACCACAGGGAACATTTCAGGATAATAAAATTTTAATAAGTTACAGACTGGGGAAAGGAGCTGAAAAACTAATGGGGAATCCATTTGGGTTTTATTTCGTAGATATTGAATTCAGAATTTTTCCAGATTAAAAGGACAACATGCAGCAAATGAAAACCTACAAGACATACCTGTATCCAGTTGTCCTTGTTATACTCATTCTGCAAAACGACCTTTATGCCCAGAATAACAATAGCTTTAACCAGTCTTCTTCCTTTATTGTTGCCAGCTTTCGTCAGGAAGAGATTATTATAGAACCTGATGCCTCCTTTTTCAATGTCCTGATTATCGAGAATCTTGGAGAAAGAAGAGAGGAGGTCTTTGTTGAGATTAGTGTCCCTGTAGACTGGTCGGTTATTGCAGCAGAAACACGTTCCTTTTTGCTGGATCCCGGCGACTCATTGATCCTTCCTGTCAGGGTAGCTCCCAGCCGCAATGTGCTGGGAGAAATTGGATATTCTGTTATTGCGGCAGTCAACAACCGTGACGGGGAGACCTTTGCAAATGCTTACTGTTTTGTAAAAATTCCAAGAAAATCAGACATTGCTTTCAGGCCAATAACGCGTATGGCCTACTTTGATCAGGTAACCGGTGAGACCACTATCGTATTCAGAATCATCAACAGGGGCAATGTTAATGAAATGGTTTTTCTGAACTTTACCTCCACCCGCAATGTTGCCCTGGAGAACGAAAGAGAAAATATTTTACAAAAAACCCTCACTGTTAATTCAAGATCAGATACAACAATCCGGTTGAAAGCAGTCCAGGTTGACGACCCCAGTGTAATTAACGGTAGTTTGTATCGGGTTGATCTTAGAGGTTCTACTGAAGAAACTACTTTTTCTACTTCATTCTGGTTTACAAGCCTGGCAAGTGATTATAAATACAGAATCCCTGATTCAGAAAAAATACTCATAGTAGATCTTGCTCTGCAAAATTTGATGAGCCAGCAACCTTTGCTTATAACCGGAGGGGTAAGAGGCAGTTTGCTGTTTCAGCAAAACAGAACTTTGAGCTACTATTTTTACCGGAGAGGTTCAGGACCGGTTAGCGAGCTATGGAAATATAACCGTTCCCGTATTACGTATACATCTCCTTTGCTTGGCATAACAATAGGTGACATTGATGGTTATAACCTTAAATATGGTTCAGGGAAAGGAGCATCCATTCGTTATAGCTTCACAGATGACTTCTCTGCCACAGTTATGGCAAGCGAAAATCTTTTCAGACCCATAACCAATTTTGGATTAGTGCTCCAGGAGAGTTATTCAAATCAGAATTTTAGATTAAGTTATTCAAATTCTCAAAACAGGTTCTTTGATACACAGGCCCATGTGATCGGAACGCAGTTTGGTTTGCGTTTTGCCCAGGGGCACTCAGCACGCTTACAACTCAATGTAAGCGATGTTCAGTTTAACTTGCCCGAAAACAGCTATCAGGGAATTGGTTTATTATTTGACTACCAGGGTAGAGTTAACAATACCACGATTCGTTTGAGAGAACAGTTTACCAGCAATGAATTTTATGGTCGCAATCCGGGCAGACACACCTTTAATGCACAGGTGGTTCATCCCCTCAGGAATTCGTATAGTTTAGACTTTAATGTGTTTGACAGTCGGTACAGGCCATTGATAGAAACCAATATGGGAATAGATTCTGAAAGATTCCTTGAAAACACAAGTGTAAATGCCAATTTAAGGGCGTTTATTGACAGAGGGTTGACTGTTTTCGGTGGTCCTGTTTTTGAAAGAAAGGCGACTAATACTTTTTTCCTTTATAATGAAGATGATCCTTTCGTTTCTTATTCTTCAAAGTTATCATTAGCTGCAAGGATCAACGATGGCAGAGGGCTTACATTTAATCCTTCTGTTACCATGGGATATACATTTGTAACAAGTTTTTCCGAACCGGACCCGGATTTCTTGCCCGCTCAATTTGGCCAAAGAGATGAATCGTTTTTTAATGCCATGGTAAGTTTTAATCTCAGAAGGACTGACTGGGGGCTTTTTCTGAATTATTTTTACGGACCCTACTCTGTAAACCAGGAGATATCAAAATTTTACTATGGGATACAAACTCACTCAATTAGATTGATGCCTTATTATGAGGCATTTATTTATCGTGATATTGTACGCCTCGCTTCACGGTTGAGCTATTTATATGATTTTACCTTCAGAACCAACCGTGTCAATCTTAATAATCAAATGGATGTCTTTATTGGACACGATCTGACCATCAGTCTGGTCAACACATTAAGTTACCAGGTTACCGTGGATCAGTTAACCGATGAAAGTTACCGGTATTCCAACAATTATGTGGAACTCAGGGTAACCAAAGGATTCAACTGGAACCAGCCCAGGGTAAAGTATCACGATCTGGAGATCAATCTTTTTAAAGACCTGAACGGAAACCTGATCCGGGAATTCAATGAGCCGGGCATACAGGATGTGCTGGTTACCATAACCAGTATAGATCCTGTTAGATATCAGGATATGGGAGTAGATTATGAACCCCCTCAAATGATGGTTACCCAGCGTTTATTGACAGGAATGGATGGAATTGTGAGGTATAATAATATCCCCCGGGGCCTGTACCGGATCCAGCTGGAAAATATCGGTGCGAATTCTTCCAGTTTTTTCCCTGATCAAAATGAGTTTATCATCAACGTAGCCGACGATAAAACAGTTTATGTTCCTTACCTGGAACGTAACAGGATCTTTGGCCGGGTGATCCTCAACCGCAGCAGGCTCTCCACCCTGGGAAGGATTGAAGTGGGCAATATCCGGATCACAGCTACGGACAGCAGGGATCGTCAAACGTCCACTCTAACCGATTCTGATGGTTATTTTGAAATGTATGTACCCAGTGTGGATAACTATACGGTTACTGTAACCAATATTTTCCGTGATCATTTCAACCTGCGTCAGAATAATTTCCGTGCCAATCTAAATGGATTCAAGCAGTTTGAGGTGAATTTTGTCTTTGACGAGATCAGACGGCAGATCGAGTTTACTCCGGGTGCCACCGATATCCAGGCCGAAATACGGCGTGTGGGCCGAACCAATCTCAGTGGTACAGTGCGTGATGCCACTACCCTGCAGCCTGTAAGAGCAATGGTGGAGGTGGTGGACAACACCACGGGAAATACGGTGCAGCAGGCTCCGGCCGACAGGACGTCAGGCAGATACTCTACCAGCTTTGCCACCGGCGAAGATCTTATGATCGCGGTATCTGCCAGTGGCTACTGGATCCATACAGAGCGACTATTCCTGGATCAGTTCCTTACCATCCAGGATGTGGAACGGGATATCCTGCTGGAAAGCATTACCATTGGAGCCCGCTTCCAGCTTAACAACCTGCGTTTTGCAGCTGGAAGTATTGAAATCCCCACCGAGGCACTGCCCGAACTGGACAGGCTAATTAGTCAGCTCAGACAGAACCCCAACGTGCGCATCCGCATCGAAGGGCATTCTGATGCAGCAGAAACGCTCAATAATCCCAACATTTCCATGCAGCGGGCTGAGGCTATCATGCGCTACATGGTACAAAACGGGTACAGCAATATTGAGTTTACAGGACTCAGGGATTCAAGACCTGTGGCTCCGGGTGATACGGAAGAAAACCGACGCCGCAATCGCAGGGTAGAGATTGTTGTTGTAGACAGATAACAGGTTTGGTGGCCATTCTCTTTTATTGCACTATTTCTCCTTTGATTTCGTTTATATTTTGAGTATCATCTCAAAAGTATGTTGTAAAATGTTTAGTAAAATCTTCTTCTTTTCAATCAGCAGAGCTTTGATTAGCTGCGTGCTCCACCTTATAAGGGGTTGGGGGGTATTCCAATTATCCATTCAACCTCGTTTTTCCCGTCTTTTTCTTTCCTTCTTAATGGCTGGTTTCTTGATCCTTGCCTCATGTGATAAGGAAGAGGAATTCATGTTTGAGCTGGATCATCTGCTTGAGACTCCATGGGGTATCCCACAGATCATTGAGCCCGGACAGGGGGATATCGATCTGGAAGCACCCACCATTTTTTACCCTGATGGTTTAGTCACTATAGGGCCTGCCCGCACCGATTTCTGGTCCCTCAGGGGCTCAAGGACCATAATACTGGATCATGCACGGGAGTCATGGTTCATTATTGATCTCACCCCGGAACGATTGTATGTGGAAAAGTCCAGCCTTGAGGGAGTGTTCCTTGTCAAGTGCTTTTACGAGCCCATGTTTAAATAAATATCTCCCTGCCTTATACTTATTATAATCACTGCTGATAAATAAATCATTGGTTTTGGTTATATTTGCCTTTGCAGCAAATTTTTATTGCACCAATAGCGAACTATGGACAGGGCAAAGAAATTCGGAACCTTTGGCGGGGTATATACTCCCTCTCTGCTTACCATCCTGGGGGTGATCATGTATCTGCGTCTGGGTTGGATCGTAGGGCAGGCAGGGTTGATCTACACCATAGGGATCATCCTTATCGCCCATGTGATATCCGTAACCACCGGGCTTAGCCTCTCGTCCATTGCCACAGATAAGAAGATGAAGGCAGGGGGGATCTACTATATTCTCTCCAGAAGTTTAGGTTTGCCTATGGGTGGGGCCATTGGTATCACCATATTTGCTGCCATCACTCTGAGTATCTCGCTCTACCTGGTGGGTTTTTCAGAAAGCTTTCTGGCTGTTGATGCAGTGCGTGAATTCTTCGGGCTGGAGCAGGATGTGAACTCCTACCGCATTACCGGTACCGTTATGCTGGTGTTGCTGACCATCGTGGCCTTTATCAGCACTTCGCTGGCTATTCGTGTGCAATACCTTGTACTTACGGCCATAATTTTGTCCCTGGCATCCATTGTTCTTGGTTTTATCCTTAATACCGGGTTTCATCCTTCTTTACCATCTGTAAGCCCCCTTACCACCGCCCCTTCACCCGATGTGCTGTTCGCGATATTTTTCCCTGCTGTAACCGGTTTTACCGTGGGTGTGGCCATGTCGGGCGATCTGAAAGATCCCCGTTTTTCTATTCCTCGTGGTACCTTGCTGGCCATTTTTACCGGTATGATTGTATATATTGGGCTGGCAGTAGGATTTGCATTATTTGTGGAGCGGGATCTGCTGCTGGAAGATTCGGCCTTCCTCATGAGGATAGCCTTTATACCCTTGCTGGTACTGGCTGGTATATGGGGTGCTACCCTTTCATCGGCCCTGGGCGGTATTCTGGGTGGTCCACGTATCGTTCAGGCACTTGCAAAGGATAAACTGGCTCCGGGAATGCTTAGCAAAGGATACGGGATTAACAATGAACCACGAACAGCAATCCTGCTCACATTTATCATTGCTCAGGCAGGGATTCTTATTGGAGATCTCAATACCATCGCACGGGTGGTTTCTATGTTTTTTATTGCAGCATACGGATTCATCAATCTGGCATTTGCCCTTGAAAGCTGGGCGAGCACCGACTTCAGGCCGTCCTTCAGGATTCCCCGATGGGTTGGTTGGCTGGGCTTTGGAGCCAGTTTAATGGTAATGGTCCAGATCGATATTGTGGCGATGTTTATTGCATTTCTCCTTATCTGGCTGGTATGGTTTGCAATGAAACAACGTGAGCTGCAACTGGAGCCCGGCGATGTATGGCAAAGTGTCTGGGCAAGTATCGTACGTCAGGCCATTCAGAAAATGCACCTTAAAGGTATTGAGGAGCGAAACTGGAAGCCTAATATTCTGTTGTTTTCAGGGAATCCTGCCACAAGGCCGGGAACGGTTGAGCTTGGTAAGGCTCTGATTGCCAATCATGGCCTTTTGACCATTGTGAATATAAAGCAACCTGATAGCGAAAAATATGTTAAGCCCCGTCCGGAGCAAAAGATTACCACTCTGGAAAGCAATAACCTCCAGGGTGTTTTTGCCAGGGAGTACCAGTTTAATGATCTTTATAAAGGCATAGAAACCATTTCTGAGACGTATGGTTTTGCAGGTGTAGAACCCAATACTGTTTTTCTTGGATGGCCCGGCAATTCTTCTGACCCCTCGCGTTATGTGAATGTGATCAAGCATATCATTAACCTTGATCTTAACCTGCTGATCATGAATTTTGATCAGGAGCGTAAGTTTGGTAAACGGAATACCATTGATATCTGGTGGAGAGGTGCCGGGAATAATGGGAACCTGGCCATAAACCTGGTGAAATTTTTATGGCTCTCGGAAGGCTGGAAAGACAGTAAACTAAGGTTGATGATTGAAAACCCCATAAACGATGAAAGGGAAAATGTTTTTGCTTTTGCCTCGGAAGTGCTTGATAATCTCAGAGTGAATGCCGAAATAATGATCATCAACAATGAAATTGAAAAGAGACCTTTTTATGATATTATCCGAATCGAATCACGTAATTCGGATATTGTTTTTGTGGGAATGCCCGAAATAGAAACCGGGCAGGAACCTGACTTTATTGATAAAACCAATAAACTTTTTAAAGACCTGGGAACTGTAGTGCTGATCAAAGCCTCTACTCAGTTTAAGAGACTGAATATCGGTATTAAACACAGAACAGCCCCGTTGCTTGATGCAAAACCGGATATGTCTGCAACCAAAAATAAGAGCATGGAAAAAAGTATTAAAATGCCGGGGAATTCCCTTTTAGCCAGGGAGCTGGCCATGTTTATGGAGGATAATAATCTGTATGAGCGGGAGCTGTTTAGAAAAACATTCGGGAAGATACTTGATCAATATGCTGAAATAGTAGGAAATGCAGAAACAAGGGTAAATACAACATTTGCCATTCTGGAGAAAAAACTGTTTGACAATTCAACGGATCAGAAAGAGAAGTCGAAAACAATCTATAAACTCAACAACAATACCTATAGCAGATACGAGCAGATACTGAATCATATTAAGAATACGCTGCTGCCTGAAAACGAAAAGAATCTTTCAACTCTGCTGGTTGGCTTTGATATGAGTGCGGAGGAGATGATTAGGGGATTGCCCGAAAAAATCGAAGTTGTTGTGGATGAAAACAGTGTTGATCCTGTCGATGTGAAAGGAGCTCGCTGGCTTAAGAGACAGAAATTCTTCGGCGGTAGCAGCCCGGTAAAAGTTCAGGTAAAATTCCGGAAGATACTTTCCAGATACTATCCTGTTACCTGGCAATTTGCCCGAAACAGGATATGGCAGTCATTCAGCGGGTTTTCAAGACAGTATCTTGATGAGCAGCAAAAGGCTTTCAAGCAACTCAGGGATTGCCTCCATGTTTTGGAAAATGCTTTCCACAGTGGTGATCTTACCCGGGAGCAACTAAACCAGGAAAAAGATCGGATAGAAAAACAATTCTCCGACCTGAAAAGCTTTATAAGCAAAGCTCATGGCAGTCTGGAGGAAATCATGGAGCAACAAAACCATGCCTCGTTGCAAGCAGTTGCAGCTATCTTAAATTCAGTTAATCCAAATCTTGCACTGAAAGACTCAGCAGAACCTCCCAGATTAAGGAAAAACAAGATCCGCAACATGGCGTTTTTTCCGGGCGACTGGAAAGAGGTGCAGACACTTTTTGTGAATCAAAACCTGCTTGAGATTACCCTTTCAGGTATTGAATACCGGCTTTGGCACTTTACAGGAAGAATTTCTGAAGATATAAAAGGCATCTGGATGTCTACCGGAAAAGGGGAGTCAGCCCTTGCTCTCAATTCAAGGATTATTGCATTTACGCAGGAAGGAATAGAATTGCTGTCAAAAGGGAAGACCCCTGAGGTTCCTGAATTTAAGGCAGATACTCATGACTCCTTGCAGCAAAGGATCAGGGAGATCGAAGACTTTAACCAGGAGAGAATCCATGCCGCATTGTCACGAACTCCCGGGCAATTTGAGCTCTTAAAGCCAGGGGTGGTAGCAGAATTTACCGATCAGGATCATGTAAACATTGAAAAACAAAGTGTTGAGGTTGCAAAACTTTTGCACTTTATCGTTCAGTCCGATCTTCTTGCTCCCATGCAAAAAGGGTTTAGAAAACTTGATAAACAATTGCAGGAGATGGAGCAGGAGATACAAGAGATCAGCCAGCTTATCCGGATAACATTCTTGAGAGATGAAGAAGAACCCATGGAGATCCCTTTGTCTGACTTTCTTGCACAGCAAAAGGATAGGGCTGTCAGGGCGCAGGAAAAGATCAATGGAGTAGTTATTCAATTTGACGATCAGCTGAGGAATGCGTTTCATAAAGCAACAGCTAAACTTACCCTCTCCGTTTTTCTTAAAACAGCTGAGAACCTCAGGTTGCTTGAAAAGGACATTGCACGCGATAAAGAAAGAAAGAATATTGTTGTGAAATGGATTCAATCAACCAGAGAATTTATCCGCAAGCACCTGGTCAGGCTATGGTATGATCGCAGCAAGCGAATTGTTTATGCCAAACAGTTCCGGTCTCTTGAAGCAGAGGAGAGTTTCCCGGTAAGCAAAATTCATTTGCTCAATGAATTTGTCTCTTTTCGCGAAAAGGTGATGCAAAAGGTTCCACCTTATTACCAGCAATTATTTCTTCGCAAAAACAATTACTTCATGGATTTCTGGCACGGAAAACCCCGTGAACTGGAAGAGGCAGAGAGGTCTATTGGCCGGCACAAGCGGGGTTATAATGGTGCCATATTGGTTCGTGGTGAACATAATTCCGGGAAAACATTCTTTGTCAATTACATGGTGCATAAGTACCTGGAGAAAAGGCCCGTTTTTTCTGTAAGTCCTCCTTTTGCCGGCTCATCCAATCCTTCTGATTTTCTAAGGGCCCTGCAGAAAGCAACTGATATGCAGTTGAATACTGACACAATCCTCAAAAACCTGCCTGAACATTCTGTTCTGATCCTGGAAGATCTCGAATTGTGGTGGGAAAAAACAACCCATGGACTGGAAGTGATCAAAAAGATATGCAAACTCATTGAAAAGTATGGACACCAGGTTTTATTTGTTATTACAGTCAACAGCCATGCATATAAGAGTATTAACCGTTTTCTGCGCCTGGATAATTACCTGCTCAGCACTATAGATTGCAACCCCTTTAATGCGGAGGAGATCAGAAATATTATTCTGCAAAGACACCGGTCGGGTAATATGCAGTTTGTGCTTAATGGAAAAAAGGAGCAGGATCTGCGTTCCTGGGATTATGCCAGGTTGTTCAATACCTACTTTAACTATACCCGTGGAAATGTGGGGCTGAGCCTGCAGACCTGGATGGCATGCATTGTTGATGCTGATGAAAACTCTTTGCAGATCAGGCCCCCAAGACGGCCTGACACATCCGTGCTGAATAATCTCAATTCGGAAACCCTTGTATTTCTTGTGCAGTTTATACTCCACAAAAGGTTGAGTTACGAAAAGATCCAGCGAATAATGATGATGTCTGCAGATGAAGTTTCCCGGAAAATTGCCCTCTTAAAAAGGGCTGCTATAGTTACCGAACCCAACCGGGGTGTTTTTACCCTGAATCCCAACCTGCACGCTTTCATCAGGGAACGGTTTATTGAAAAAGAGTTATTGTAACCTGTTAATTAAAATTCTGTATATCATGATAAACCCTGGATTCACTGCTTCCATTTATCCCTTCTCGGTCATTGTTTTTTTAACAGTGGCACTGGTGATCTTTGCGCTTTTCAGATTGTTTCGCTTTCTTGTGCAGTTTATCAGGCTTAAACCGGGCCAGGCAGAACTGGTTAACAAATACATTCCTCTGATAGAATTGCTCGTATGGCTTCTGTTCTTCATCTGGTCTGTACAATACCTTTTTTCAAGGGGTTATCTTATCACAGTTCTTCCATTCGTAGTATTCCTGATTGTAATCTTTTACCTTGCATGGTTTATATTAAAGGATGTTGTTGCGGGGGTGATCTTTAAAACCAGCAATCATTTAAGAGTCAATGATCACGTTGTTGTAGCAGGAGTTTCCGGGAAGGTTATTTCTGTAGGGCTTGCCAGCCTTGAAATTGAGGACAACTCGGGCAGGATCGTCAGTATCCCTTTCAGTAAAATTGTAGGAAATATCATTCTGCGAAATTACCCCTCACAAAGTCTTTTAAGCCACAACTTCATTTTTACCCTCACAAAGGAACAATTGGAGGATGGTGTTTTTCAGGTCATTGAAAAAATCCGTACAACCATTTTAACATTGCCCTGGTCGTCGCAAAAAAAAGAACCCCGGATTATCCTTGAAAATGAAACCACTGAAAGCGTGATGCTCAATGTCACTATCTACAGCCTGGATGAAACCTACTTTATTAAAACAGAAAAGTTTCTGGAGGAAAAATTCAGTGGTGTGGTGTCCAGGCGTAAAAGTTGAAGTAGTTTTGCTTACTACTCGACGAACAAGGGGATGTTCTTAAAGGCGATCCCGTCAAACAGCCCTTTATGGTTGATCTTTAACCTGGGGATAACGGTGAGGGCCATAAAGGAAAGGGTCATGAATGGGGCTGCAAGATGGCTTCCCATATTTACTGCCATATCGTTGAGTTGCTCATACTCCCGTGCTGCCTCTGCTCCGGGCTTTTGGGTCATCAAACCGAAAAAGGGGAGGGGAATCCCCGATACTTCCTGGTTACTGACCGCGCACAATCCTCCCCGGTTTTTTACTATCCACTGCAGGGACTGGTCGATACTGCTGTCATCAGCTCCCACTGCTATAATATGGTGGCTGTCGTGGGCAACACTACAGGCAAGTGCCCCGTTTTTAAGGCCAAAACCTTTCACAAATGCCACAACAGGTGCATCTT
>SLIL01000437.1 GCA_007135645.1 Bacteroidales bacterium | reverse complement strand
CTTCCATTTTTTGCAAATGAACCTTTTTGGCTATTGAAGGTTATTAAGTTTGACCGGGTTAAAATTTATTTGTAATTTTAGGTAATAACGGAAAAAGGCAAAGTATTGCTGTTTATTTCCAGCTTTAAATACAAAATAATCATACCCTGGTATCGAAAATCATATAAAGATTTGAATAAGATTTTGTAAACCTGCATTAATAAAAAATAACTTTTATATATATAGATAATTAGATACTTTTGCAAGTAAATTAATCCTGCGATAATCTCGCTTAATTGAATGCATTTTCGTTGTTGTAATTAACTAAACCTCAAATAAAAATCAGTAAAAAAATGAAGAGTAACAGTAATCATCAAAGTACAGAAAATATCTGGAGCAAGACGCGCCCCTTGCAAATTGCCATTCTGGTAATTGCAGTTGCAGTAGGAAGTGTAATGATCTTTAACAATGGGCAGGCCAACTCGGGTTCAGAAGCCATTGCATATGTTTCTGATGAAGACAGCAAAGTGGTAAATCTCACCGATGCTGTTTTTGAGCAATCCATTGCTGAAGGAGTAACCCTGGTTGATTTCTGGGCAGTATGGTGTCCTCCCTGCCGTATCCAGAATCCCATAATTGAGCAGGTAGCCCTTGAAATTGGTGACAGGGCCAAAATTGCCAAGGTGGATGTGGATCATAATCCCCGTTCTGCCGGTGCATATCGTGTACAGAATATTCCCACACTGATTATCTTTAAGGATGGGCAACCTGTGCAGCGATTTGTGGGAGTGCAGCAAAAACAAACATTACTTGCGGCTCTTGAAAGCCATATGCAGGAATCGTAAAAAAGTAAAGTATAAGTAATTGAAATATAAACAGGGCAACTCCTTCATGTAAGCAGTTGCCCGATTTTAGAATTAACTATGGAAAATCTGACGAAAGAAACCTTTAAAAGTAAAGTATTTGATTTTGAAACTCACAAAGAATGGAAATTTGAGGGAGACAAGCCCTGTATTATTGATTTTTATGCCGACTGGTGCGGGCCATGCAAAATGGTTGCACCCGTGCTTGAAGAACTGTCCAAAGAGTACGACGGCAAAGTTGATATCTACAAGGTGGATACTGAAGTGGAGAAAGAATTGAGTGCCGTATTCGGGATCAGGAGTATTCCTTCCATTCTGTTTGTTCCAAAAGATGCACAACCTCAGATGGCTGCAGGTGCATTGCCAAAAGCAGCTTTTGAAAAGGCCATCGAAGATGTGTTGGGCGTAAAACAATAATTTTGCTCTGGAAATTTGATATCCCGGGTTCTGAAATTATTTTCAGAGCCCGGGATTCTGATAGTTACTTAAGTAGTACAAGACAATCAAAATATAGATTATCATACAATTCAATTCCCTATGGAAGAAAACAAAGAACAGGCAAAAGCAAAGACAAAAGGCAATGTGTCGCGCAAAACCTATTTATGGATCATCGGAACATTCACCCTGGTTGGTGTATTGGGTGGCTACGCCTATTATACATTTGTAGGCTGCAACCTTGAAGGAGGCTGCGCTATCCGCTCCAATCCTTACCTTTCTATGATCTGGGGTGGTGCAATGGGATACCTGCTTCCGGATATGTTTTTAAACCCCAGAAAAGAAGTTGCTGAAAATCAGTAACGGATCAACCCGAAGTTAACATCTGCAATTGGGTAATTTTTATCTTGAAAAGGGCAACTAAAGTACATTACTTGGGAGCTGTTTTAAGAAGGTAAACACCCAAAGCAGCAAACACGATATTGGGTATCCATACAGCAACCAGTGCGGGGAGATTTCCATTGGTTGCAAATGTTGTAGATACCTGCATAAAAAGTATAAAGGTAAAGCTAAGTGAGAGCCCAATTCCCAGGTGCAGGCCTATTCCTCCTCTCACTTTTCTGCACGACAGGGCGGCCCCGATAAAAGTAAGCACCAGGGTTGAAAACGGAAATGCAATCCGGCGGTGCTTTTCAACCAAATAGAACCGGATGTTTTCAGATCCTTTCAGTCGTTCGTTATCAATAAATGCCTGTAATTCTCTGAAATTCATTGTTTCCATGTCCCTGAGATTCTGAATGAAATCGTCGGGGCGCAGGTTGATAATGGTATCTTTCCTGCTTCCGGAGGTAAGAGTTTCCTGAAGGCCATCGATCTCGCGCATATAATAATTTCGCAACGACCATGTACCAATACTGTCAATCCACTCTGCCCGGTCAGCCATAACTTTAAACGTAAGCTCCCCATCCTCTATTCTTTCCATGGAAAACTTATATCCAATATTAAGTCGTTCATTAAAGGACTCAAGGTAAATAAATTCACCGGGCCTTATCTGCATATGAATATTTCTTTCCCTGAACTGCCGCTGGCTTCGTATATAGGTGTTTTCAAATTCAAGCCTCTCACGGTTGGCGCTGGGGATAAGCACATTGGACAGATAAATAGAAAGTATGGCCAGAAATACTGCAGACAACAGGTATGGGAACATCAGCCTTTTGAAGCTTATTCCTGAGCTCAACATGGCAATAATCTCCGAATTGAAGGCAAGGCGCGATGTGAAATATATAACGGCAATAAAGGTAAACAGTGGACTGAACAGGTTAACAAAATAGGGGATAAAATTCAGGTAATAGACAAATAAAATGTCGTAAAGAGGTGCCCTGTTTTCAACAAACCTGTCAATTCTTTCGGAAAGGTCAAAAATGATGACAATAAGAATAATGAGGGCTATGGCATAGAAGAAAGTGCCGAGGAACTTCCGGATGATATACCAGTCTATCTTTGTTAATCCCATACGCATTTAAAAACGCAAAGTTAATAGTTTTATTCTGTGGTGTGGTATGTAGGTTCACCCGCAGAGGCAAATTACAGGCGTTGAGATACTTTGATTACCATCCTGTTTTTCCATTCTGCAAACGTATTGTTCTCAATCTGACGTGCAGCTTCATCTACCAGCCACAAGTAAAACCCCAGGTTGTGCATGGTTGCGATCATGGAGGCAAGCATTTCATTGGCCGTAAACAAGTGTCTGAGGTAGGCTTTTGAATACATGCTGTCAACAAATGTATGGCCATTGGGGTCAATGGGAGAGAAGTCGTCCATCCATTTTCTGTTTCTCATGTTAATGATCCCCTCGCTGGTAAATATCATTCCGTTTCTTGCATTCCTGGTGGGCATCACACAGTCAAACATGTCTACACCCAGGGCAATGCATTCCAGGATATTTGCCGGTGTTCCAACTCCCATGAGGTATCTGGGCTTATCTGCCGGCAAAATGCCGCAGACCAGCTGGGTCATTTCGTACATCATTTCTGCTGGCTCGCCAACAGAAAGCCCACCAATGGCATTGCCTTCGCGGTTGGTTCCGGCAATGTACTCAGCAGATTGCCTGCGCAGGTCAGGGTAGGTGCTGCCCTGTACGATGGGGAACAGGGTTTGGGAGTAACCGTAAAGATTGGGGGTATTGTCAAAATGATTGCAGCATCGATCAAGCCAGCGATGAGTGAGGTGCATGGATGTTTCGGCGTAATCGTAATCGCAGGGGTAGGGGGTGCATTCATCAAAAGCCATAATGATGTCTCCACCAATGTTTCTCTGAATATCCATTACCCCTTCAGGGGTAAATTTATGCCGCGATCCGTCAATATGCGACTGAAACACTACTCCTTCTTCGTTCATTTTTCTGCGGTGTGCAAGTGAATAAACCTGGTATCCCCCGCTGTCGGTGAGTATGGGTTTGTTCCATGCATTGAATTTGTGCAGCCCTCCGGCCTTGTTAAGAATACCAGTGCCCGGCCTGAGGTAGAGATGGTAGGTATTGCCCAGGATTATCCGGGCATTTACCTGCTCCTGAAGATCTTTGTTGTGAATTGCTTTTACGGTTCCTGCAGTACCCACAGGCATAAAAACCGGTGTTTTGATATCTCCGTGATCTGTTTTTATGGTTCCTGTACGTGCATAACTACCTGTATCGCTGTGGTGTAGAACAAACTGCATCAATAATAAAAGTATGTGGGTTAAAAATTTGTCAAAGATAAAGGGATTTGGCCAAGAAAAGGTAATTTTGCACTTTAGAAAAAAAGAACTGTTTCTACCCATCTTGTTATGTTTTTTAGTCCCGATTTTTTAACCAATCCGCAAGAGATTTTACTTGCCGTGTTTTTGTTGTTTGCCGCCATTCAATTGTTTTACTTTTGGTTTTACTTTTCGCGCGTAGCTTTTTATAAAGAAAAAACGCAGGATAGCAACAGTGATCAGCCACCTGTTTCGGTGATCATTTGCGCAAAGAATGAATATGAGAATCTGAAAGAAAATCTTCCTCTTGTGCTTGAACAGGACTATCCCAGCTATGAGGTGATCCTGGTCAATGATTTTTCTGAAGATGAAACCTTTTTTTTGCTGAAGTCCCTTGAGTCTAAATACAAACATTTCAAAGTTATCAACCTTAGAGGCAATGTCAATTTCTTTGAAGGGAAGAAACTGGCCCTGGCTGTTGGAATTAAATCTGCTGCTCATGAGATTGTGTTACTCACCGATGCAGATTGCAGACCGGCGGGAAAACACTGGATCAGGCACATGGCCGCAGGGTTTACTGCAAAAAAGGATATCGTGCTGGGCTATGGAGGATATGAAAGGAAACCCGGGTTTTTGAATGCCCTTATCCGATTTGATACCCTGGTAATTGCCATGCAATATATGGGATTTGCCCTGGCCGGCAGGCCTTATATGGGCGTGGGGCGAAACCTTGCCTACAGGAAAAGTCTGTTTTTTAAATCCGGTGGTTTTGCATCCCATTATAAAATAAAGTCAGGTGATGATGACCTTTTCATAAACAAGGTGGCGGACAAAAAAAATACTTCGGTAGTTTTGGATCCCCGGAGTCATACGTTTTCCAATCCCAAGGAAACCTTTGGAGCCTGGTTCAGGCAGAAGAAACGCCATTTATCAACTGGCGTTTACTATAGATTTATGCACAAGCTAAGACTGGGGCTGTTTTCCATTTCAACCTTCTTTTTTTATGCTTGTTTTATTGCATCTTTGTTTTTCGCTCAAACCTATTTATCTTTATTGGCTGTTTTGGGATTGTTCTTACTCAGAACAATCTCTATGGTACTGATGCATTATTATGCAGGCAAAAGGCTATCGGAACAAAAATTATTTATATATTCGCCAATATTTGATTTAATATTGGTATTACTAAACCCTGTTTTTGCATTATCGAATATATTTTACCGGAAAAATAAATGGAAGTAAATCCCAATCTGACTGAAAAGGCACAAAGAGATTACGAATTGGTGCGTCTTGCTGTTGAGAAAGGTGACCAGATGGCTTTTACAGAGCTAATGGGTTTGTATCGTGATACCATTTATTTTATGCTGGTAAAAATGACCGGCAATGTGGATGATGCTGAAGACCTTACCCTTGAGGCTTTTGGTAAAGCCTTTAAAAATCTTTCACAGTATACCCCTGATTATGCCTTTTCCACATGGCTGTTTAAAATAGCTTCCAACAATTGTATCGATTTTATGCGCAAGAAGAAGAAAAATGTTCTTGCCAATGAAAACTATGAAGATATCAGCGACTCGTATCATGCCCAGAAGATGACCTCCCAGGGACCTGACCCCGAAGAAAACCTTATCAGGGCCCAGAAAATAGAGAACATGCGAAAAATCGTTGATAAACTCAAACCCCGCTACAAAAAACTGATACAACTACGCTACTTTGAAGAGTATTCCTATGAAGAGATTTGCCAGGAACTCGACCTGCCTCTCGGAACAGTAAAAGCCCAGCTTTTCAGGGCAAGGGAGTTTCTTTACAACATCCTCAAGGATTCCCAGGAAAGAATCTGATTATTTCTCCTTTTGCCTCCTTTGCTTTACTTTAATGCAAATAGGTATACCAAGTCCATTTTTATATTTGGGTGCTATAGATTTTCATCCTGTATAATCAAAAAAAAACCATTTTAAAAGAATGAATTCTTCAAATCTTCCGAATGCAGGTTAAACCTTGGGTTTTCTCAACCCATAACTTCACCTATAGACGCATAGGTATTTTTACCTGTTTTTTTAATTTTCAGCAATAGGTATTTGTACGTAACAAAAAAATACGTACTTTTGCTTAGTGAAAGATTAAAGAATCACTTAGATAACACAATTGCGATTTCAAAAATCAATAAAAAAGATTAAATCCATCCATGATCATCTGGAATTGAGAGATTTGATTAAACTTAAAAAAGATGACAAATCAGATTAACAAATCATTGTTTCTCTTCGTCGTTCTGGCATTGATTGTTGGTTTTGCAAATGCTTCCCAGTCTATTTTTGAAGTGTCGGGGTGGGTAACTAAAGAAGACAGATCTGTGCGTCGTGCAACGGTAAGTGTTTACAAAAACGGCGAGTTATATAAAGAAACCAGAAGCAACCGTTGGGGTAATTTCAGGCTTGACCTTGAAACCAATTCTGAGTATAAAATGGTTGTTGAAGCAGAAGGTGCAATTCCTAAAAATGTATTAATCAGAACTTATGTAGGGGAGGAAGTGTGTGAAGCTGCTGATTATTACCTGGAGTTTATTGTGGATATTTTCGATATTAACAATGCAGTTGAATCTGCTTTTATGATACATAAGCTGGTTTTTGACAATACAATAAATGACTTTCATTACTTTCAACCCAATGTTTCAGAATTTCTTTTACTTGAGAATGAAAACTCCTGCAGGAAAGAAGAATTGATTTGTCAGAAACAAGGTTAAAGATTTCAAAATACTGAGATTTTATACAATCTGTAGGTTGGCGCCCTCGCATGTAGGTTAAGCGGGGGCGCTTTTTTTTTATCTTTGCAAGCCCCGGTGTAATTCTGTTTTCACTCAAAAAGGAAGATTACACGGGTTTTAAAAGAATAACAAATAAAACCATCTGCCAGTTATGAATCTCAGAAGAATCAACAGAGCTGTTCACCGTGATCTGGGTTATTTTTTTTTCGGAATGTGCATTATTTACGGCCTTTCGGGTATTGCCCTCAACCACAGGCACGATTGGAATCCCAATTATATCATCAGGCAGGAAGTTTTTGAAGTGAATGTACCTGCCGATACCCATCAGGGCAAAGATCTTGCCCTGAATATCCTGGAACAAATAGGAGAAGATTCAGGATACCGCACCCACCTTGAGAGTGGAGAAAATATGCGCATTTTTATTGATGGCGGCACGGTTAATCTCAATCTCTCCAGTGGGCAGGGAAACCTGGAAACCATCAGGAAAAGACCCGTT
>SLIL01000442.1 GCA_007135645.1 Bacteroidales bacterium | reverse complement strand
CAATCAACAGGGTTGGAGGGGATGTGATCATCGGGTTGCATGTAATGGCAGCCAATGTGCTGGTGCTGGATTTTTACACGGGCCTGGGGCTGAGACATTCCACTTACAAAACCGACGCACAATACCCTGATTTTTTTCGCGGCACATGGTTTAGCCCGGGCTTTTCAGGAACCCTGATGATCCTTGGTGTCAGAATTGGAGTTTATACCGGTAAAAAGAATTAATGCATTTTTTATGAACAAACCAGCCATCTTGATTTTCACCTCCCTGATACTGATTGTTTCCTGGCTGCATGCCGAAACCGATGAAAGATCCATTCAGTATAGAACCTGGATAATGGGAGTTCCACAGTATTTGTTTGAAAACGGTATAAGAATAGAGTTTGACAGGGCACTGGAAGACAACAGCCGATGGATTGTTATTGCCCCTTCTGTATATTTCAGGGATAAACCCGGCAATTATTTTTCTCCAAGGCGGTATATGGACAGCATGTTTGGATTAGGCCTTGAGGTTTTTTACCGTTATTACCTTAGCTATCATCCTGACAAGGGCAACTATTATGTTGCGGCAGGAGGCGGGTTTCGATGGATTGACTATCAATACAGAGGTTTTATGTGGCGTGAAAGCATGGAAGATGACCTCACCTACTATCGTTATCACAATGCCCCCTGGACAAGCAGTGTAACCAACTATAAGGCCTCCATTACGGCAGGATATTTTGCACTGCTGCGCGATAACATGGCCATAGATTTTTTTATTGGCGGGGGCTTTGTGCTTACTGAGAGCAAAGATAGGATCAATGCCGGGGTGATTTATTCCGAAAGTGGTCCTTACCGGGGTTACAGTGGTTTTGAGGTCGTTGCCGGAATAAGACTGGGAGTAGGCTGGTAAATTACTGTAATCGGTTTATTCTTTGCCTTTTTCTTTCTTTAACTCCCTGATCTCTTTTTCCAGTTCGTCAATTCTTGCCTGGCTTTCACTCTCTTTCATGGCCATGGTTTCCTGGGTAGCCTGCAATTCTTCCATATTTTGCCTCATCTCTTCTTCCTGGGCCCTCATTTCTTCTGATTGTTCCTGCGACTTCTGAAGCAGGGCAGAGGTTTCCATGTTGATCTGGATTGCCTGTACCGTGGATGCCAGGTTTTCAGCAATCTTTTCTACAAATTCGATCTGATAGGGCAGGAATTTCTTGAAAGAAGCGATCTCAATCACCCCCACAACGGTTTCTTCTTTTTTCAAAGGAACCAGCAAGAGGCAGTCGGGATTGGCATCACCCAAACCACTGGTGATTTTGATATAGTTGGGAGGGATCTGGGTCAGATAAACAGTTTTTCCTTCTATGGCACAGCTACCCACCAGGCCTTCTCCCGGTAATACGCTCGCCTGCATATATTTTTTTCGCTGGTAGGCATACGCCGCAATAAGTTCATACTTCTTTTCCGTTTCATCATTTTCTATGAAGATAGCGGCCTGGTTGGCTTCCAGATATTCTACCAGGTTTCGGTTTACTGCTGAGGCCAGCTCTTCGAGGCTATTGTAGTTCTGCCGAAGGATATCTGCAAAACGGTTAAGCCCTTCATTGGTCCATTTGCGCCGCTCATCTTCTTCCCTTCTTATCTCTTCTTCTTTACGGGCATTGCGGAGGCTGTCGCGCATGTGAAGCAACGAACTTGCAAGCAAATCCTTCTCGCTGAGTTTTTTCAGCTCTGCATCCAGGTCTCCTTCGCCGATCCTGTTGGCAAAATGGGTTTTTTCCGCATAACCGTCAATATATACGTTTATGGCATCGGCCATCTGGGCAATCTCGTCCCGGGTTTGCACATCCAGCTTCATGTCATTATCCACGTTTCCATAGGATATTTCCTGGATTGTATGGGTAAGCTTCTTCAACGGCCTTGTAATGTTGTTGGCAATAAACAAAACGATAAAAGCAAGAATGATCAAACCCAGCACGCCTGCAATTATTGATATGATCAGGGTCCTGTTGGCCTCCTGGAGAATGACTTTGCGCGGGAAAGCCAGGGCAAGGAACCATGGGGTTTCTGTTTCGCCAATGGGAATGGGTACCAGTTTAACATAATAGTTTTCCTGGTTGTATCGTGCATTAAAAGCCAGGGATTGCCCTTGCAAAATACGTTCATTGAACAGGGCTATATTTTCAGGAACAAACTCTGTGTCCTCCAGTTGTTTGCCGCTCATTCCCGGCTGGGGAAATGTAACCAGTTTTCCGGTGTGTGACAACAGGAATGCGAAACTTCCCTCCACCGGTCTTAGCCTTGCAATCATGGATTCGAGCCCTTCAAGGGAAATGTCAACTCCAACCACTCCCATAAACCGGTTTTGGTGCATTACCGGAGACACAATATTGGTCTGGAGAACTTCTTCTCCTTCTATGCCGCTGTATGAGTAATAATAGGCCTCAACAATGGTTTGTTTCCCCCGGTTTTTGACCAGGTTATAAATACGCCCGCTCAATACTTCATCGGGATCCTGCTCCACATAGTCGCTGAGCATGATCGTACCGTTTTCGTAATAGTAGATATACCTGAAATTTCCCAGAATAGTGCTTCCCACCTGATTGATGTAAAGGCTGTCGCGATCATCGATGGATGCAGGCTCCAGAATGCTCCAGGTGCCCAGCAGTTCAGGGTTTTCGGCAAGGATATGACGAAGGTGGGCACTTAAAAAATCTCTCCGGTATTCTTCGGGGATGGCTTCAAAATTCTCGAAAGTTTGCTGAAGCATGGAGGTAATCTGGGCCGATGCATTTAAATCCTTTTCAGCCATCAGGGCGTATTCTGCCGCGTAGGTTTCGGCAAGTTGAAGGGATACCCGTTCAAGCTGTTGCCGGGAGTTTAAGCTGATATACCCCACGGTAAGGATAAAAATAAGAATCACAATGGTTAATACAGAGGTAAGGATCTTTCTCCTGATGCTCATCTTGCTTTTGAATACCATAAGCCCGCTATTATTGGTGAAACAAATGTTTGCTGCCCGTTCCAAACACATGTTTTATGTCCCGAAGTTATAAAATATTCTTTACCTGAAATAATTCTCCTGAAAATCAAAAGATTATTTTAAAGAAAAAGTCTTTTTTCAGCCATTATTTTGAGTGCCTCTTCCGCAGCACTTCCACTACCTCTTCCAGATTCAGGTCTTGCTGTGCCAGCAATACAATCAGGTGATAAATAAGGTCTGCAGCTTCTTCCTTAAATTTTTCCTTATCCCCTTTCATGGCTTCAATAACACATTCCACCGCTTCTTCTCCCACCTTCTGGGCAATACGGGGCAATCCTTTTTCAAACAGCCTTGCAGTGTAGGAGGTTTCGGCCGATTGTCCTTTACGGCTAATGATCACCTCCTGCAGCTGGGCCAGGAACGCAAGTGCAGGGCCGGTATCCTCTTCAAAACAGGTAGGACTTCCGGTATGGCAAACCGGGCCTACGGGTTGTGCATAGATGAGCAGGGTGTCATTGTCGCAGTCTTCAATGATTTCTTTTACCAGCAAAAAATTGCCGCTGGTTTCGCCTTTGGTCCACAGGGTGTTTCGGGTGCGGCTGTAGAAGGTTACCTTTCCGGTTTGGCGGGTTGTTTCCAGGGCTTCTTTGTTCATAAAGCCGGTCATGAGTACTTTGCCACCGGCGGGCTCCTGGATTATGGCGGGCACGAGGCCGTTTAGTTTTTGGAAGTTCATTTTGGTTATTTTGCTGTTCTTAATTGACACCCTTTTTTACCCATTGGTTAAAATTTTCATCTACTTCTGATTGTTCGTAAATTAGCCCTTCTTCATACTCCTTTTTTGAAGCAGCAATAATACGAAGGATATCAGGCGTCAACAAAAGGGTGGGGTTTGCTGTACGTGCCTCAATTATCGTTTTAATAGCATTTAAAAATTCAGTATCCTCGATTTCTGATATTCGATGGATCAAAAGTTTTTTTAATTCGGTGTTTCCCATGGTAGCATTTTATTATAATGTAAAAATACCTTTTTTAACGGAAGGTGCAGGTAAAATTATTCAGCCCTGAAGGTTTACCTCCTCACATTTATCCCCTGTTTTGCAAGGTATGCTTTTAATACCGGGATGGGGATTGTGTCATAGTGAAAAACGCTTGCTGCCAGGGCTGCATCGGCATTTCCAACGGTGAAGGCATCGGCAAAATGTTCAGGCTTGCCTGCCCCTCCTGATGCAATAAGGGGAATAGAAAGCTGCTTGCCCAGTTCACTGAGGGTTTCGTTGGCAAATCCATGTTGCGTACCATCATGGTTCATGGAGGTCCAGAGGATCTCCCCGGCGCCCCGCTCCTGCATTTCACGTGCCCATGCAAACAGTTCAAGGCCAACGGGTATGCGACCACCATTGCGGTATACCTGCCATGTGCCGTTTTCTTCCAGCCGGGCATCAATGGCCACTACCACAAACTGGCTGCCGAATTGTTGGGCAAGATGATCAATGAGTGATGGATTCAGGATAGCAGCCGAATTCACCGATATTTTATCTGCCCCGGCCGATAGCAACACGTCGGCATCTTCCAGCTCCGAAACCCCACCTCCCACGGTGAAGGGAATGCTGATGGTTGCCGCAACCTTTTCAACCAGCTCTTTGAGCAGCTTGCGTTTTTCATGCGAGGCGGTGATGTCCAGAAAAACCAGTTCGTCGGCCCCTTGCTGAGAATAGCGCTGGGCCAACTCCACCGGGTCACCGGCATCGCGGATATCTACAAAATTGATCCCTTTTACCGTACGTCCGTCACGGATATCCAGGCAGGGGATGATGCGTTTCGCGAGATTATTCATGTATTTGTTGGTTATGATCAAGGTTTAAATTGAAATAGTATTCGATGAAGCGGGATTACAAATCCCGCTCAGTCTTCATTGAAACTTATTGACTTTATGAATTGGTCAAAAATTCTTTGAGTTCTTTCAGGTCAAGCTTGCCCTCGTAAAGAGCTTTGCCTGTGATTGCACCGTAGCAGCCGATCTTTTTCAGTTGCCGTATATCTTCCATTTCAGAGATCCCCCCGCTGGCAATGAGGCGGATTTCCGGGAATTTTTTCAATACTTTTTCATACAGTTCCACTGAAGGGCCCTGCATCATCCCGTCTTTGGAAACATCGGTGATCATCACTTTACTGAACCCTTTTTCTGTCCAGTATTGCAGGAAGGAAAAAATGTCCCTGTCGCTTTGTTCAAGCCATCCTGCCGTGGCAATGAATTCGTTTTTCACATCAGCTCCCAGGATCACTTTCTCGGGCCCAAACGCATCCAAAATGGATTGAGTCGTTTCGGGATCATTCACCGCCATGCTTCCAATTGTAATGGCCGACGCCCCATTGTTGAATGCTTCTTTTGCCTGCTGAAGGCTGCGGATGCCCCCACTGAAATCCACAAACAGGTTGGTGGCTTCGGTTACTGATTTGAGAATGGGTAAATGGGCGGGCAGTTTGCGTTTTGCTCCGTCCAGGTCCACCATATGCAGGTGGGTGAAGCCGGTGGTTTCAAAGTTACGTGCCGTTTGTACCGGATCATTGCTGTAAACGGTTTGCGTGTTGAAATCGCCTTGCGAGAGGCGCACACACTGGTTGTTCATAAGGTCGATGGCGGGGATGATTATCATATAGTTAAGGTTGAGGTTAAGATTGAGGTTGAGTAATTTTTTGGGAAATGGGATCAGGTTTGGAGGTTTAAGAAATTGCGAAGGATTTTTTCTCCCACATCGCCACTTTTTTCGGGGTGGAACTGGGTGGCAAAAAAATTATCTTTTTGCAGGGCGGCGCTGAAGGGTATGCCGTAATGGCTGATGGCTGCTGTTTCCGGAGCTGCCGGTGCATAATAGCTGTGCACAAAATAAACGTATTTTCCTTCGATGCTGCTGTCGAACAACGGGTTTTTAACCTGCTCCAGGCTGTTCCAGCCCATGTGGGGTATTTTGTGGTCAACCCTGAATTTCACCACCGGGATATCAAAAATGCCCAGGCACGGGGTATCGCCCTCTTCTGAGTGATTGCACATGAGTTGCATACCCAGGCAAATTCCCAGTACCGGCTGTGTGAGTTCTTTAATGAGGATATCCAGTTTCCGTTCCTTCAGATAGGCCATGGTGGTGGAGGCTTCTCCCACCCCGGGAAAGATCACCCGGTCGGAGGATCGTATTTCTTCCGGATTATCGGTAATGGCATGTTGCATGCCCAGGCGGGTAAGGGCATTGCTCACCGATTTGATGTTGCCTGCATTGTATTTTATGATAGTGGTTTTCATGAGAACGATTTTTTATAAAATGTAAACCGGGTATTGTTAAAACAAACCGGGATTAAATTTGTGGTTGTTTGTCGTCAAAAGAAACGTTTGATTGGAACGCAGATGACGCGGATTAAGCGGATAATCGCTGATGAAAAAATCCGTGTCAATCTGTTCAATCTGCGTTATCCGTGTTCAAAAGAAACGTTTGATTGGAACGCAGATGACGCGGATTAAGCAGATAATCGCTGATGAAAAAAATCCGTGTCAATCCGTTCAATCCGTGTTATCCGTGTTCACATTTTTCGTTTTTATTGTTCATCTATTCGTTATCGGTGCGCTGCACCTGATCCATATTTTTTAAGCTTTCAACTACCCCCTTCCAACTTCAGACCCTCCAACTCCCAACTTCGGACTTCCAGCTTCCGACTTCCCACTTCCCACTCTGTCTAAAGCATTCCCTTGGTGCTGGGCAAAAAGTCGGCACCTGCTTCGCGTTTGATGGCCATTTTGATGGCCCGGGCCAGGGCTTTGAAGATGGCTTCGATCTTGTGGTGCTCATTTTTGCCTTTGGCTTTGATATACAGGTTGCACTTTGCACCAATGGCAAAAGACTTAAAAATGTGGGAAAACATTTCCGTGGGGAGTTCGCCGACTTTTTCGCGCCTGAACTTTGCTTTCCATACCAGCTCCGGTCTTCCTCCAAAATCCAGCAATACCATAGCAGCGCAATCGTCCATGGGCAAGGCAAAGCCGTATCGCTCAATGCCCATCTTGTTGCCCAGTGCTTCGGCAAATGCCTCGCCCAGGGCAATGGCGGTATCCTCCAGGGTATGGTGTTCATCCACGTCAAGGTCCCCATTTACCTTTATGCTCAGATCGCAGCCACTGTGGCGGGCAATCTGATCGAGCATATGATCGAAAAATCCAAGGCCTGTACTGATATCTGCCTTGCCCGTTCCGTCGAGGTTGATCTCCACCCTGATGCTGGTTTCTTTGGTGCTGCGCTCGCGGATGGAGGTGCGTTGGGGGAT
>SLIL01000411.1 GCA_007135645.1 Bacteroidales bacterium | reverse complement strand
CTGAAAAAGCGCCACAAAAAGAAACCAACCCTGCACAGGCAGGTTGGGGTGGAAGCCGTGAGGCGAAGAAGGTTAAGATGACCACTTTAAGACGTAAGGTTGCCGAACGCCTGGTAGCTGTTAAAAATGAAACAGCCATGCTTACAACCTTTAACGAGGTGGATATGTCGGGAATTATGAACCTGAGAAACCGGTACAAGGATAAATTTCAGGAGAAATATGGCATAAAACCCGGCTTCATGTCCTTTTTTGCCAAGGCAGTTACTTCCAGCATTCCACTGTTTCCACAGGTAAACGGACAGATAGACGATGGTCATATTATCCTGCCGGATTATGCCGATATCGGGATTGCAGTGAGCACTCCAAAAGGTTTGATGGTGCCTGTGGTGAGAAACGCAGAAAGCAAGTCCTTGTTTGAGCTGGAAAAAGCCATTGCCGAACTTGCCAGGAAAGCCCGCGATAACAAAATTACCATTGAAGACCTCACCGGCGGCACCTTCAGTATTACCAACGGAGGGGTGTTTGGCTCCATGTTATCTACCCCCATTATCAATCCACCCCAAAGTGCAATTCTTGGTATGCATAATATTGTTGACAGGCCGGTTGCCATCAATGGAAAGGTAGAGATCAGGCCTATGATGTACGTGGCGCTTTCTTACGACCATCGTATCATCGACGGAAAAGAATCGGTTGGATTCCTGGTGCAGGTAAAGAAATTTCTTGAAAATCCTGTATCCATGCTTTTCCCGGGGAAAGATCCCGAAGAGGTGTTGCTGGGATTATGATTTGTCCATGGGGTCTTCATCGAAGTCTCTGAGCCAGTTTACCACCGCATAGATGATAGGTGTATCGATCAGGGCTGCCATAAACTTAAACACGTAAGAGTTCATGATCAGTACTGCCAGTGCTGACAAACCAGTAACACTATCCCCAAGATTGCCCGAGAAATAGAGGATGCTGATGATCGCTGTAGAGTCAACAAGCTGGCTCACCATGGTAGATGCATTGTTTCTCAGCAATAAATGTTTGCCTCGGGTTTTGTTTTTCCAGAAGTGAAATAGCCTAACATCGATGGTTTGTGCAGTGAGATACGCTATCATGCTGGCAATGGTATTTCCAACCATATAACCGTAAATGCCGTCGAAAAGGTGCAGCCCGGCACTTACTCCATAGGCATTGGGCAGATGAAAATTGATCACCATGAGGGCCAGCATAAAACAATTGACCCCAAAGCCCACCCATACCAGCAACTGTGCCTTCCTTCGGCCAAACAATTCTGATATCAGGTCAGTGGCCAGGAAAGTGGCCGGAAAAGCAATAAGACCTGCCGGCACTATCATGGAGTATTCGCTGCCATTTCGTACCATTTCAGGTACAAGGGGCAACAACCAGGAAGGTATCTGGATGGTAAACAAATGGATAAACTTGGTGGTGCCTATCAGATTGGCAAGTACCAGCGAGGTTATGAAGATGCTGCTGAGGATCAGAAAAAGCGCATCACGGTTATGAGGAGTATTTTTTGGCCTGCGAAAAGACATGTGCTGCAATTTACTGTTATATTTGTAAAGCAGGTAAACAAGACTTTTTTAAAAATGTTGAAAAAATATTGATATGGCTTTGATAAAATCCATCAGGGGGTTTACCCCGAAATTTGGCAACGATTGCTACCTGGCCGAAACGGCAACCGTTATTGGGGATGTGATTATGGGAGACCAGTGCAGCGTCTGGTTCAATGCCGTGATCAGGGGAGATGTACACTTCATTCGCATTGGCAATAAAGTGAATATCCAGGACGGTGCAATCATCCACTGTACCTACGAAACCGCCCCCACTACCATTGGAAATAATGTGTCCATTGCCCATAATGCCATTGTGCATGGTTGTACCATAGAAGATAATGTGCTTGTGGGTATGGGTGCGGTGATCATGGATAATGCCCGGGTAGGCAGTAACTCATTGATTGCTGCCGGATCGGTTGTGCGTGAGAATACCATTATTGAACCTGGAAGTGTTTATGCGGGGGTACCTGCAAAAAAAATAAAGGATATCAGCCAGGAGCTCACCGCAGGGCTACTTGGCAGAATTTCAAACAACTATATAAAATATGCCGGATGGTATAGAAATGAACAATAGTATCCATCACAAAAAAAAAGCTGCCTTTCACAAAGCAGCTTTTTCTAAATTATTTTGGATCAGGCACTAGATGCCGATCTTGGCTTTCACCTTCTCCATAATATTGTCAGCAGGCTCTGAATAAAGCACAACACCCATGCTGGTATCGAAAATGTAAGTATATCCATTTTCTTTTGCAACCTCTTCGATAGCTGTTCTTGCTTTGTCAATTATAGGTCTGAGTAACCTGTTTTCTTTTTCCATGAGATCCTCTTGTGCTGACTCCTGGAATTCCATGATCCGTTCCTGGAGACTTACCAACTCCCTTTCTCTCGACTGGCGTATTAATTGGGAAAATGATTCCTGATTTTCAAGAAAATCCTGGTATTTAGTCTGGAATTCCCTTTGCATTGCCGTAAAGGTTGATTCCAGCTCTCTTGCATATCTTTCCAGTTCCTGGCGTGCCTCCTCACGACCGGGCATTAACTGAAGCAACTCGTTGGTGTCGATGTGGCCAAACTTAGCCTGGGAAAAAACATTGGAATTTAACCCCAGCAGGAGTACCACTAACAAAGAAATACGAAAGAAATTTTTCATTTTACAGTTTTTTGAGTTTAAGTATTAAATCAATACGGAATTGACAAATTTTGATTTAGATTAAGCAAACAGCATGCCCTTTTTTGGGGCACAAATATATAAATTAAAAGTGAAACACAATTCATTTTAACAGCATTTAAAAGTAAGTTTTTGATAATGAGTAATTAAGAGGAGGTAACAACGGGCTTTGGAGGGCAAATATTATTTGCAGAATAAAAAAAAGCGGCCTTTTTATCAAGCCGCTTTATGCTTTTATTAGTTATGCCAGTTGTAATAATGAGTCCACTCTAAAAAGTCTTTTTTTTTTAATGCTATTGATAAAACTACCCTTTATAACTCGCATAAATTCAATAGGTTGCGAGCTCCCCCTCTTAGGGGGATGGGGGGTATTGTGCTTTTCGGAGTGGACTTAATAATGCAACCAGTTTGTTTCAATAATTTTTTTCAGGAAACTGCTCATCCCACCACTGGGACTGGTCTTTCAGATAACGGTCCCACCACGCCATGATCACATTGTGCCATTGCCTGCGCTTACTATGGGTAACAATATGGTGATCCTCGCCTCTTACCATTACCAGCTCCACAGGCCTGTCAAGTATCTTTAGGGCTGTGTAAAGCTGAATGCTTTCTCCCGGGGGAACGTTGGTGTCGCTGTCGCCGGTGATCAGCAGCAGGGGTGTAGTGATCCTGTCAGCATGGAACAATGGGCTTTGGCCTACATACAGCTCCTGGTTGTTCCATGGGTAGCTGTATGCCGATGCTTCGGAGCTGTAAGCATAGCCCCAGAACCCTTCGCCCCAGTAGCTGGTAATGTTACTGATACCTGCATGGGAAACGGCAGCTGCAAAAATATCCGTACGCGTCATAAGCAGCTTGGTCATAAAACCACCATACGATGCACCGGCACAACCCACCCGGTCTGCATTGGTGTAAGGGTGGGCTTCCAGAAATTTCTTCGTTCCTTCAATGATCTCATCAGCTACCGTTATTCCCCAGTTATTTACATGGGCAGCTGAAAACTCCTGGCCAAATCCGGTGGCACCACTGGGTTGCAAAACATACACGATATAGCCGTTACCTGCCCAGAGATTAAAGGGGTAGCGCCCCCCGAAGGTGCGGCCAACAGGGGTAGTGCCTGCGTAATAGTATACAATAACCGGGTATTTAACTTCGCTGTCAAAATCGGGCGGATAGTAAACACGGCCTTTGATATCCAGGCCTGTGGAAGTTGTAAAGTCCCAGTTTTTAACTTCGCCAAACTCCACATGCCTGTATATAACAGCTTCAGTATCTTTAAGAGGTGTTTGCCTCATATTGCGAAGATTTAAGGTGAAATGCCGCGAAGAGGCATTGGTTTGTGAAGCTGATACTATAGCCATACGTCCGTTCCGCGCCAGGCTGAATGATGTTACATAATCCATACCCAGATCAACAAGCTCCATGCGGCTTCGTCTTACGTCATACCGGTAAACACGTCGAAAATCCTCGTCAGTGGTTACCAGATAGATCATGTTGTCAGGAGCATGCCAGGTGACTGAAGCAATTGAAGGATCAAACTCACGGGTAAAGGCATTTACTTCACCGGTTTGCAGGTTGTATATAAAAGCCTGGGTATCATAGTTGTTGGCTATCATACCATCGGGTACGTTTTCACCAACGCCACCAAAAGCAGATGGGCCACCGCTAGCAAGTAGGGATTTGCCATCAGGAGAAAAGGAGGCTCTCACTCCCCTGAGTTCATCAGTCCAAAGCGTATCCAGTTGCAGGCTTTCAAGATGAAGGATAAACATATTTTGTCTTGAAAATGGTCTGTGGGTGTAGTCAGGGAAACTCTGGCTGAATAAAATCCTTTTGCTGTCGGGGCTAATATCCTGCAGCGATGAAGTCAGGCTCCCGAAGGTAAGCCTTTGGTGAAAACCCGATTCAATAGTAAGTTTGTAGAGAAAACTTCTATGCCTGAAATGGCCCTGACGGTCCTGCATCCCCAGCACTTGTCTTATATCTGTATCTGTTCTGCTCCCTTCTTCACGTATGGTATAAATGATATATTCCTCTGAAGGGGCCCATCTGTAACCGCTGAAGTTTTCCATGTCATCGGTCAGCTCGCGAATCTCACCGGTTTCAATATTGTGCAAAAACAATGCAGTTTTTCCCGAACGTGTATTGGTATAGGATATCCTGTTGCTGTTGGGTAGCCATTGTAACTGCCCCACGCGCGCATGTCTGAAGCTGTGGATCAGTTTCCGGTCTTCGGTTCGGCGTATCTCGGTCCACCTTTCCGATTGATCAGACGGGAGGGCACGGCTAAAACTTACGGAATAATAGGTTCCGTCATGGGACGGCTGGATACTGCTGGTTTTGATTCCATCCAGGATATGATCAATGTTTTTTCTGTTTACAGGCGATACAGAGATGTCTTTGTCAAAAATGGAATAGGGTTCTTTTATTTCCAGATTTGCAACTACTTTCCAGTCCAGTTCAGCATCTGCCGGCTTCAGGGTTTTTATTACCAACAGGTGCTTTCCTCTCTCAAGGGTAAGGTCTTTGGAAACTCTGCCCACTGTATTTTCTTCTTTTTCAATGGAACTTTTGGTGCCAATATGTTCACCGTTTACCCATGCCCTGAGCATATGGGGGCTTTTGATTTCAAGGCTGGTTTTGAGAAAGCGATCGGCCCAGATATAAGTTGCCAGGTAAGCAACCTGGGGTTGGTCGGTGTCAATAGCGTCTGGGAAGATGTATCCGTTGGAATCGGTAATGTCGGCCTGCCATATTAGCTGTTTTCCGTTGATACTTCCCAGGGTTTTTCCTGCCTGGGGAAAGTGATCAGTGAAGGAGAAATGATCAAACTCAAGCAGGTTGCGAAGCTCGAATGTGTTTCCACGGGTGTTTTCAACATCATGAAATACAGGAAATTGTACCTTGTGTGGCTGTGTTTTGAGCCAGTTGGAGATAACCAGCTTGTCGCCGGCGCTCAGCTGAAATGCGAAGAGCATTAAAAGTGAAATAGAAAATAGTCTTTTGTTCATGTTTTTAAGGAGTTGTGATGGATAGATTATTTTTCAGGGCATAAATTTAGGGTTTTTGACAGATTACCCATTGTTAAAATATCAGATAAGGAAAATATTGCTAATTTTGCGGCCATATTAACTGCTTATTTATCAAGATACTAAAAAATAAAACACATTCAATTTATGGAAAGAGATCAAAAGATTTTTGACCTGATCGAACAGGAGAAACAGCGCCAGCTTCATGGTGTTGAGTTAATTGCATCGGAAAACTTTGTCAGCAACCAGGTAATGGAAGCCATGGGAAGTGTGCTTACCAACAAGTATGCAGAAGGCTATCCCGGTAAACGCTACTATGGTGGTTGTCAGATTGTTGACCAGACTGAGCAACTGGCCATCGACCGTGCAAAGGAATTGTTTGGGGCTGAATGGGCCAATGTGCAGCCTCATAGCGGTGCTCAGGCCAATGCTGCTGTTTTTCTGGCATGTCTGCAACCCGGAGACACATTCATGGGGCTTGATCTAAGCCATGGCGGACACCTCTCGCACGGTGCACCGGTGAATCTTTCGGGAATTCTTTATCGCCCTGTGGCTTATAAGGTAAAAGAAGAAGATGGGCAGATTGATTATGACCAGATGGAAAAGACAGCTCTGGCGGAAAAACCAAAAATGATTGTGGCCGGCGCATCTGCTTATCCGCGTGACTGGGATTACGCCCGCATGAGGGAGATTGCCGATAAAGTGGGTGCTGTACTTATGGCAGATATTGCTCATCCTGCAGGGCTTATTGCAGCAAAATTGCTCAACGATCCCCTGCCTTACTGTCATATCATTACCACCACTACCCACAAAACCTTGCGTGGCCCACGTGGTGGTCTTATTCTCATTGGGAAAGACATCGAAAACCCATGGGGATTGAAAACACCCAAAGGAGTAGTGAAAATGTTGTCGCAGGTACTTGACTCTGCTGTATTCCCCGGCACACAAGGCGGGCCCCTGGAGCACGTTATAGCTGCAAAGGCGGTGGCTTTTGGTGAAGCATTGTCACCAACCTTTAAGGATTATGGTATACAGGTGATGAAGAATGCACAGGCCATGGCCAATGCTTTTATCGAAAAAGGCTATCATGTAACCAGCAATGGTACCGGGAATCACCTTATGCTCATTGACCTGAGATCTAAATTCCCCGATATTACAGGTAAAAAGGTGGAGAATACCCTGGTGCTGGCAGATATTACCATCAATAAAAACATGGTACCCTTTGACAGCAGATCTCCTTTCCAGACTTCTGGAATCCGCATTGGAACCCCTGCTGTTACTACCAGAGGCCTTAAAGAAGCAGATGTGGTTAAGGTAGTGGAATTTATTGACCGGGTGATAAGCAATATCGACAGCGAGAGTGTAATCCAAGAAGTACGCAAAGAAGTAAATGAATTGATGGGGAAATTTCCCTTGTTTGCCTGGTAGAGTTCTGTCAGGATCACATTACTAAAAAGGCCCGGCTAATCTTATGATAGCATGGGTCTTTTTTTATTCCCCAAAACACCATATACCTTAGTTTGTTAACAAAAAATTAAAAAAAAAAAGCTGTTTATTTGTTGTTAATTTGAAAAAAATATTTCATATTTGG
>SLIL01000366.1 GCA_007135645.1 Bacteroidales bacterium | reverse complement strand
TTTACCCAACCCATGTCGCCCGGCTTATCAAGAATGATGAAAGAGAATCTGGGTTTTGATCCACAGAAAAGATTGGTGCTGATCCTGGGTGGAGGCGATGGAATACCAAGGGGAGAAAAAATCCTGAAAAATCTTTTTAAGCATAGCAGCACCACTGAAGTTGCTATAGTTTGTGGTAAAAACAAGTCCCTGTACAAGAAAGCCTGGCAGCTAAAAAGCAAGTATGATCTGAAGAATCTGAAAATTTACGGATTTGTTGATTTCGTTTATGAACTGATCAATATAGCAGATGTGGTGATAACAAAATGTGGTGCCAGCACATTTATGGAGATACTGATCTCAGGAAAAATACCCGTAATAATAGACTACATCTGGGAGCAGGAAAAAGGAAACATGGAGTTTGTTTGTGAGAACAGTATGGGAATTTATGAAAAAAATATTTCTCGCTTACCTCTTAAAATCAATGAAATCATATACAATCCCCATATCTGCAATGTTTATAAAAACAACATTGAGAATCAACAACTAACCAATGGTACGCCGTTGGTTTCAGAATTTATTTTACAAGACTAAACCCAATGCCATGAACCTGCTGATCCTATCCGACCTGCATATTGGTAACAATGATCACTTTGAAACATTTGGCTGGAAAGCCGAGGAGTTTATCCATGCCATAGAAAGAGTAAAACACAGCGAAAAGATTGATAAGGTGATTCTCAATGGGGATGTTTTTGAACTATATAAATACTCTTTTGATGAAATATGCCACAACAATCCTGTTCTGGTTGATTACCTGCTTACCAACTCCGACATTGTTTACATCAAGGGAAATCATGATGCACTATGTCCACAGGGAGCAGAAAGCTGGCTTCATGAAAACAGCAAAGGCAAAAAAATCTATGTTGAGCATGGCCATAGTGCCGATTTTCTTAACGGGACTCATCTTGGAAGAAAGTTGCAAACCATGGGATTTAACATCTTGCGTAAGATAATTAGCATCAACTGGGTTTACAGAATTTATCAGGCTATTCATGAAATGGAAGAGGCCATGAACAAGATTCCCAAAAAATACGACTCCATAAGATATCTGACACATGCCCTGGGATTGTTGAAAACCAATGATGTAGTTGTTTTAGGGCATACTCATAAGATTGAGTCCCATAAAACATATTATCTGAGCAATAAAAAGATCTATATCAACTCGGGATCCTGTTCCATGGGGCGTTTTCAGGGAGTGGTGCTTAATACCGAGTCGCTAAAGCACGAAACCCTGAAGTTCAAAAATTTCACTGATCTGATGAACCATTATGAAATGCCTGTGGTGCGTGAGTTTGCCATGATTGCTTAAGCTGTTCCTTTTCAGGCAATTTCTCTGATATATTGATCATTACTATCTCAGCAAGGTAATATCGCCAGTTTCTTCGAACTCTCTTCCCGTTTCACACTTTGCCTTTACTATGTAAATATAAACACCCATGGGGGCGGCTTTGCCTCCCAGGTAGCCGTCCCATCCATAATTTACGTCTTTGCTGGTAAAGATCCTTTCGCCCCAGCGGTTAAAGATATGCATTTCAAACTCAGTGATCCCAGCATGCCTTGGGTGAAAGACTTCGTTGGCAGGGTCGCCCATAACATAATGCCCGCCGCTGGGCCGGGTGGGGTTGGGGGTAAAGGCATTGGGAAAATACAAATGGCAAAGAGCATCCTGGTGTTCTTCTATCACAACCACCTGTCGGCTGGTTTCGTCAAAGCATTGGGGCTCGGTTTCACTTCCGGCCACCAGGTTTATGGTGAATGTGCCTGGTTGGGTATAGTAATGGACAGGCTCTTTCTCTTCTGAAGTGTTTCCGTCGCCAAAATCCCATTGCCAGGTATGTCCCAGTTCAGTCTGATTGATCATTTGTGCCCAGCCACCCGGAATTTGAACTATTTCAGGAAATACGGTAAAACTGGCAACCGGTGGTTCAAAAACAGTGATGACCTTGCTGTGGGTGTCTAAGCCGGATTCGCTGTAAGCAGTCAGAACCACTTCGTATTGTCCGGGGAACTTAAATACGTGAACAGGGTTTTCGGCTTCAGAAGTATTTCCATCGCCAAAATCCCAGTGAAAGGCTGATGCATAGAGGCTAAGGTTCTCAAATTGAATTTCCAGGGGAGGACAACCGTTTAGCTCAGCCTCAAAATCAGCATCCGGTGATGCGGGAAGGATCCTTACCTCCTGTTCAAGGTTGTCGTTGCACATCTCGTTAAAAACATCCAGCGAAATTATGAACGACTGAGAAGTGTTTTGTTCTCCTTCCCACTGGTAAGTGTATTGAAACGAATTGCCATCGTCGGTTTCAAATACATGACCATCACCCATGTCCCACCTGTAAGTCCATTGGCCAGGTGAGGTGTAATTATTGATAAAAAAGGTTTTTTCTGGATAAAACTGCTCGTGTGGGCTGGCTTCAAAATCGGTATAGGGCTGCGGGAAAACAGAAACCTCCATTGCTGACATATCGGTACACCCATATTCTGAAGTTGCCGTCAGCGTTACTTCAAGAAGGGTGAATAGATTCTGATGAGCAATAAAAATATGAGAAGGATTGAGGGCGCCGGATGAGATGCCATCGCCAAATTCCCATAAGTACTCATGGGCTGCTGCAGATTCATTGATGAAGGTTAAGTGAAGAGGACTACATCCTTCGGTTAAATCATCTTCTGAGTAAAACGATGCGGTAACTTCCGGGAATACAACAATATCTTTCCGGTCCTGGTTGCTGCAGCCAAAGTCATTAATACCTTCTAAAACTATTTGAGTGGTGTCAGGTAGCAAGGATGAGTTTTGGAGCAGTATGTCAAAAATGGATTCATCTGAGTTGGAGGATTCTCCGTTGAGATGCCAGGTGTATTCTGATGCTCCTGCAGAGTGGTTTGTGATAGTGATATTAAGCGGGCTGCAACCTTCTGTATCGCTGGTGTTAAATGATATATGGGGAACAGGAAAAACCACAATGGTATCAGTAGCAATAGCCTCACACCCCCATATGGATGATGCCGTAAGTGAAACAATAAATTCAGCAGGAGAATCAGGCGAGGTATTGAAAAATGTATGGTTGAGGTCTTGTTCAAATGACTGGTTGCCATCACCAAACTCCCAAAACCAGGAAGAGGCACCGATGGAACGATTCTCAAAGATTACATTCAGTGGGCTGCACCCGTTTTCGGTTCTGGTAAAAGCAGCCTCAATGAAAGGGTAAACCGTAATGGTTTGCTGATAGGTATGGCTGCAGCCAAATGAGTTCACAATTTCAAGGGAAGGGTTGAACTGAACAGGGCCCCCTTCATCTGAGCTGAAGAAGACAGTGGAAACATTGCCGGGGTCTTCAGAAAAAGAATCGTTGCCAAAGTTCCACGAATAATCCAGCTGATCGCCTGCTGAAAGGTCCGTAAAGTTTACTTCCAGGGGTGAGCATCCCTCTGTAATATCTGCTTCAAATTCTGCTTTGGGTCCCGGAAAAACAGTGATAGTTTCATTATGGACTGATGTGCAGCCATGAATGGAGGCGGCCTCAAGGGTGATCAGATATTCCTGGGTGTCAATGTGGCTGTTGTTCAGGAAAGTACGGTGGTGCAAAGGTGCACTGTTAACGGAAGTGCCATTTCCATAATCCCAAAAGTAACTCATGTTGCCCTCCGGTCCTGTGGAGGTGTTTGTTATTTCAATTTGCAAAGGATGGCAGCCCTGTTGCTCAGATAGCTGAAAAGAAGCAGTAACCTCCGGGAAGACAACGATATTTGCCTGTGACGAGTCTTTGCATGCAAATTCATTTTCCACTATAAGCCCAATGGGAAAAATGAAAGGTTCATCACCCTGGTTAGCGAGGGGCAGTGTGATGTTGCCGGGAGAAGCCAGAGAATCCTGCTCAACCCCGAAAGTCCAGTAATAATCCATACTTCCGCTAACAAAGCTCTGATCGTTAATTTCCAGAAGTTCAGGTGCACAAACTTGCTGAAAGGGCAGGCTGAAATCCGCTTTGGGTTTGGGGAATACCTGGAAAAACATGGTTGTGTCATGTACGCATCCATATTCAGAGGTTACGGTAAGTTTTGCAAAATGATCGGCAGGTTCTGTAAAGCTGTTATTATAGAAAGTGAGCGAAGGTGCATCGTCTGAAAGGATCATGCCATTGCTGAACTCCCATTCCACCATAGTAGCATTGGGCGTTTGATGCTCAAAGCTGAGGGTAAGAGGATGGCATCCTGACTCTGTGCCATGGATAATTGCTGTGATCCCCGGGTTAACAGCTACATCCCTGGATTTTTCATCCTGGGCACCATCATCGTTGCTTACAATCTGGGTGATGGTAAAGACGACCGGAAGACTTTCAAGCCCTGAAAACTGGTATTCGAAGGTTGTGGCATTCTCAGTAAAACTGTCAGAAACACCCGTTTCGTTGTTGGTGATGATCCACTCGGTGAGGGTAGCATTGATGCTTTGGCTGGTTATGACAACGGATGCAGAACCATTTTGGGCACATATCTCATTGGATGATACAGAAAAACCTGCCACAGGGAGCGATCGTTCGGTTGATATTCCGGTAATAATTTCAATCAGTGCTGCATTCCCCGCTTCCCCGATAACCGGTTTTACTTGCACAACCATTAGCATGCAAAATAAAAGAAGTAGTGTGAAACGTGTTTTTATTCTTACCATGAATGCTTTTTCCTTATTAAACCTATCGGATCAGTGTTACATCTCCTGCTTTATTGATCGTTCTTCCTGTGGTGCAAACAGCAGTCACTTTCCATACATAAACCCCCATGCCCGCCAGTCTGCCTCTAACATATCCGTCCCAGCCGATCATCGGGTCATTGCTGGTGAAGATCAGTTCGCCCCAACGATTAAAAATTTCCAACCTGTATTCTTCCACTCCCTGGTGAAAGGGATAAAAGATCTGTCTGTTGGTATTGCCAGGGCTGTAAGATCCTCCCGAAGGGCCCGTAACAGAAGGGGTGAAAGCATTGGGAAATACAATCTTGCAGGTGTGCTCTGCCCTTACGGCACCGTAAAGGGTTATGCTGTGCGAGCATTGCGGCTCGCTGTCTGTGTGCACGGTTAAAGTGATATCGTAAATGCCAGGATCACTATAATAGTAAACCGGTTCAAATGCAGTGGAGGTGCCCCCGTCACCAAATTCCCAGTACCATGAAGTGGCCAGCAAGGAATTGTTGATCACTTCAAGGGGTTCTGAAGGCAGGTTGATAAAACCAGACTTTACCTCAAAACCGGCAGTGGGAGAGGGGAGCACTTCCACGGTTGCCTGAATGGTATCGCGCCCGCCGTCGCCGGTTACAACCAGGGTTAATGCATAGTTGCCGGGGTAGTGATATACATGTTGGGGGTTTTGCTGGCCTGAGACGCTTCCGTCGCCAAAATACCATCGGTAGGTATGGGCATACAATGATTGATTGCTGAGGCTTATCTCATAGGGTGAGCAGCCCACAAGTTCTGCTTCAAACATTGCCACGGGAGCCGGACTGGTAATGAGGATGTTCTGCTGGGCATGTGCCGAGCAGAAATCGTTATAGGTTACCAGTGTAATCTCGTATTCACGGCTGGAAAGGTCATCTTCATTCCATTGATAGGTGTGCGAGAATGTGGGTTCATCCGTTTCTGAGGTGTTTCCATCACCAAAGTTCCATAGGTACGACCAGGGCTGGCCAGGGAAATGGTTTGTAATTTCAACAGTGGTGCTGGGGTAACTTTGCTGGTGGGGATAGACCGAGAAACCAGCTTCCGGAACCGGGTAAACGATGATCTCTTTTGTTACGGTATCTGCACATCCATGTGCTGATGCTGCGATAAGTTCAACGGCAAATGTTAATGGATTATGAGTGTTATTGTGAAACACATGCGCCGGATTTGACTGTTGCGAAGTGTTGCCATTTCCAAAACTCCAGGTATGCTGAGTGCTGCCGGTGCTTAGGTTTTCGAACCTTACTTCCAGCGGAGAGCAACCTTCAAAGATGTTATTTTCGGTGGTAAAATCAGCCTCTATCTGCGGATAAACATGGACTGACCTGCTCTTTGTACTGTTGCATCCGAACGTATTGCCGGTGGTTAATGATACCTCAAAATGAGCAATGGAACTTCCTGTGTTTGACCAGGAGTGCTGAGGTGTTTCCTCCTGCGAGGTGTTGCCGTCACCGAAATCCCATTGAAATGTTGATGCATAGGAAGATTCATTGGAGAACACCGGGGCAAATTCTGAACAGCCGGAATAGTCTGACAACGACCAGGCTACCACAGGTGCAGGATTCACTGTGATGGTGTCTGAATATTCAGATGTGCATCCGTAAATGGAGGAAGTATGCAAGGTAACAATCCATTTTCTTGCTGCTGAATGGTTTTGATTGGTAAATACATAAGTGGGATTCTGCAGGCTGGAGGTACTTTCGTCTCCAAAAGACCAAAGGTAATTGTCTGCCCCTGCAGACAGGTTTTCAAAACTTACGGTCAGCGGGTTGCATCCTTCTCTGGTGGAAGCATCAAACAGAGCTGTCAGTTGCGGATATACCATTACATTGTGCGATTTCTCATGGCTGCAGCCATTTTGCCCGGTTGCAGTGAGGGTGATGGTATAGATCCCGGGTGCAGCTGAAGTGTTGTGGTACTGATGAGCGATCTCGGTTTCATCCGAATAATAGGGTTCTGAATTGTCTCCGAAATCCCACAGGAAGTTACTTCCTCCTTCAGAATGGTTGGTTGCTGTGATTGGCAGGGGTGCACAGCCCTGATTCTGATCCAGGCTGAAGCTTGCTTTTGGCCTTGCTTTTACTGTAACGGTTTTCTCATGATAGGATGAGCATTGATCAAGATAAGTTACTGTTAAACCAACAACATAGGTTGTATCATTCGTATGGCTGTTGTTTTTAAAGGTGTGGATATGCGATGTTTGAGCATTGGAGGACTGTTGTCCGTCTCCATAATTCCATTCATAGGTTAGCCCGTTTTCCGGGCCTGAGCTCAGGTTGGTAAATTCAATGGTTACAGGATGGCATCCTTCTGAGGCACTAATTTTAAAGTTTGCAACAACCTGCGGATAGACCCAAAGGGTTTGGGAAAAAGTCTTAGTACACCCATTTTCATTGGTAGCAGTAAGGGTTACAATAAACGATTCTGCCTGCGAGCTATCATTAAGCGTATAGATATGAACCGGCTCAGGATCGGTTGAAGTATTCTGGTCTCCAAAGTCCCAGTGATAGGATGTGGCCCCCTGTGAAAGATTGGTAAATGAAAATTCACCAGGGTTACATCCATCCTCCATGTGGGCCTCAAAAAATGCCGTGGGTGCCGGGAAAACCATCACGGATAAACTGTCTTTCG
>SLIL01000202.1 GCA_007135645.1 Bacteroidales bacterium | reverse complement strand
CGGCTATGAGGATGATTTTCTGCACCTGGTCGGTTTGGCTGAGCTTTTTGTTAAATTGCTTAATTTCATCCTGAAAATGTTTCAATACCTGCGGCATCTGTATGAGCTCGGCCTTATCCTGAAACTGAATTTTCTTTTTCTTACACCACTCTGTAAGCTCCTGAAAATTGGGAATAATAATCGCAGCGGCATATTTTTGATTTTCTCCAAACACCATGGTTTGCTGAATGTAGAAACTCTCTTTTAGCTTATTCTCTATGGGTTGTGGTGCAAGGTATTTCCCATTGGACATTTTAAAGATCTCCTTTTTCCGGTCGGTGATCTTCAGGTACATCCCATCTTCAAACTCACCGATATCGCCGGTATGGAACCAACCTTCGTCGTCGATCACTTCAGCAGTAGCCACAGGGTCTTTGTAGTAGCCCAGCATCAATCCTGGGCTTTTGGCCAGAATCTCACCATCGGGGGCTATTTTTATCTCAACGGTATCCAGAACGGGGCCTACTGATCCGATGCGCACCTTGCCAGGTTGCGAATAGTTTACAGCAAGTACCGGTGAAGTCTCTGTAAGGCCATACCCTTCATATACAGGCAACCCAGCTGCCCAGAACAACCGGGCCAGGCGTGGCTGTAAAGCAGAACCGCCGCAACCGATAAATGTAATATTGGGGCTCAATGCCTGGCGCCATTTGGAAAAAACAAGCTTGTCGGCAATCCAGTGCTGGAACCTGAAAGGCAGGCTATGTCTTTTATAGGGTTCAAATTTCTGTGCAACCTTAAGCGCCCAGAAAAAGATGGATCGCTTAACCGGGCTAAGGGTGCGTGCCTTGCTTACTATCTTTTCGTAAATAGACTCGATCAACCGTGGTACCGCGATAAAACCATCCACTTTCAGCTCAGAAATATCCCTTGCAATGGTGGTAAGTCCTTCGGCATAATAAACACTGATCCCCAGGTAATGGTATTGATAATTGACCATGTGCTCAAACACATGGGAAAGGGGAAGAAAACTAAGGGCTTTGTGATTGAAATTCAAGTGCTGCACCTTAGATGTGGTAATGGCATTGCTCATCAGATTCTTATGAGACAGCATCACCCCCTTGGGCGATCCGGTTGTACCGGAGGTGTATATTATGGTGAGCAGATCATTTTCGGTGATTTTTTCACGGATGGACTGCACCTCATCATAATAGCGGGGAGCATTTTCCAGACCGGCATCGGTAATTTCGCTCCAGTGTGCAGCACCTTCAACATTATTGAAGGTCATTAGCTGCTTAAGACCGGGGATCTGTTCTTTTACTGCATTGATAGTTGAATATAAATTTGCATCTGAAACAACCACCAGCTTTGCTTCGGAATGGTTGAGAATATATACCAGATCATCCGGCGACAGAGTAGGATGCACCGGAACATGCACCATGCCCGCCTGTGCCACACCCATCTCCATGAAATTCCACTCGGGACGGTTGTTGGTTATGGTGGCCACTTTATCGCCGGGTTGATAACCAAGCGCAAGCAACCCCATGCTTACATTCATTACCATATTGCGATACTCATTGGTATCGTACTCTCTCCACTTACCATTCTCTTTTCCGGCAAGTTTAAACCGGCCCACGGTATCGGGCATTTGAGCAAATCGATCCAGCAGATCGAAGTTTCTTCTGATTTCCATTATTTTAAACGTTTGATAAAAGCTCTGCAAAGGTACAAATTCTTTCATGGCAAATCTCCCAATATATTAAAATAGCCTTTCAGAAAACATCCAATTAAAGAAAAATCGTATGGGTTGCATCTCACGTAAGTTAACTCAAAAATTATATCTTTGTCGCTGTTTTTAACAAAATACGGGAGCATATGGCAACACCTTCAGAGAGTTCAAACAAACCGGCAAAAAGTTTTTTTGCACGTACCCTTGATTTTATCGAAATTGTAGGAAATAAACTTCCCCACCCGGCCACCATATTTGGTGGTCTTGCAGTTCTGGTGATTCTGCTTTCATGGCTCTTTCATGCCATAGGATCCTCTGCAGTAAACCCTGCTGATGGCAACACGGTAACGGTAAACAACCTGGTGAGTGCCGACGGCTTTCGCTGGATGTACACCAATATTCTTGATAACTTCCTGCGGTTCCCTCCCCTGGGATATGTGCTGGTAGTAATGGTTGGGATCGGGCTTGCTGAGGGTACCGGATTGTTCGCGGTGATGATCAGGGCACTGGTGCTGAGTGCACCCAGTAAATTTATCACTGCAGCCGTAGTTTTAGCGGGAATCATTTCAGGTCTGGCAGTTGAGGCAGGTTATGTGATCCTTATTCCTTTGGGAGCTATGATCTTTCATGCATTGGGGAGGCATCCCATGGCCGGGCTGGCTGCCGCGTTTTGCGGGGTGAGCGGTGGTTTTGGCGCCAACTTTTTTATCGGCTCCATCGACCCCATCCTGGCAGGTATTTCAACCTCTGCAGCACAGATCATCGATCCCGAAATGGTGGTAAACCCCGCGGTAAACTACTACTTTATGATCGCCTCCAGTTTTGTGGTCCTTTTTGTGGGAACCTGGGTTACCGACAAGGTGGTGGAACCCCGACTGGGAAAATATGAAGGCACTGCCGAGCGCTTTAAGATCACTCAGCTTACCCCCGAAGAAAGCAAGGGCCTTCGCTGGGCCGGCATTACAGTGGTTGTCTACATCGTGGCAATGGCATTTACCGTGATCCCTGAAAACGGATTGCTCAGAAATCCTGAAACCGGATCGATACTGCATTCTCCTTTCTTTACGGGCATTATTATCGGGATCCTGCTTTTATTTCTCCTGCCTGCGCTTGTTTATGGTATCATTGTAGGAACGGTAAAGAATGACAAGGATATGATGAAGCACATCATCAAATCCATGAGCGGAATGGGAGGTTATATTGTCCTGGTGTTTTTTGCTGCTCAGTTTGTATACTTTTTCAATTATTCCAACCTGGGCCTTATCATTGCCATTAAAGGAGCTTCTGGACTGACTGCCATAGGTTTTACCGGGCCGGTGCTCATTGCAGCCTTTGTTCTTCTGGCAGCCTTCATCAACTTATTCATGGGCAGTGCCTCAGCAAAATGGGCCATTATTGCACCTGTTTTCATCCCCATGCTTATGCTGCTGGAAAATGGGTATCACCCGGGCATCACCCAGGCTGCATTTCGTATCGGCGACTCGCTCACCAACCTGGTCACCCCAATGATGAGCTATTTTGCCCTTATTGTAACCTTTGCTGAAAAATACGACGAACGATATGGTATCGGAACCATTATCTCTACCATGCTTCCCTACACCATTTTCCTGGCCATTGTATGGATTGCCGTGCTGATGCTCTGGATATGGTTTGGGATACCACTGGGACCTGACGGGCCAATCTATCTCAATTAATACGGCGAGACTTCAGCAAATATCAAGCCGCCTGCTCATAATGCTCCCGGGGCGAGAATACCAGGCTTAACAGGTATAAATCTGATGAATGCCCATAAAAGAACCGGTTCAGTTAACCCATCAGGGTTGGTCGAACCGGTTCTTCTCTTCAAAACCAAATTGCTATTCCTTTATAAACCTAAAGGACTTAAGTGCCCCTTCCTTCTCAATTTGTAAGATATAAATTCCGGCAGGAATACCTGCCAGTGATATGGTATAACTACTTCCCGAAAGGTCGCGAACCGTATAAACTTTTTGCCCGTGAAGCGAATAGATCCTAAGGTTGAAAGCTGATGCATCCCGGTCAAAAACAACCTGCAGGTGATCTTTGGCCGGATTTGGGAAAACCGATATCGCTGAATATGTTTGCAGATCATCCAATCCTGTGATCACCACATGGAAACAATCGGACAGGGCGCTGCACTGGCCCTGGGTAACCCATACGGCATATTCACCGGTATATTCGGGAGTAAATAGTGCATTCGTGGCACCTTCAACAGGCTCACCATCATCACAATTGATCCACTGAAACGATGCATTCTGTGCCATGGCCATCAAAGTTTCCCCTTCTTTCTCCACGTCCGTATCCACATGAAAGACTGTAAGCTCAAGCACAAAAAGACTGTCGCAACCATGCTGAGTTTCCAGCCAGTAATTATAGATCCCCGGTTCATACAGATCATTTCCAAACCATTCAAAGGTATCTCCTGCACAAATCTCATGCTGATCTTCAAAATGATATGAGGGGTTCACTTCCAGGTGCAGCACATACACACTGTCGCACCCATGGATACTTTCATACACCACTTCAAAGGTACCTGCTTCAGAAAATTCCTCCCCGTGCCATTCAAACACCTCTCCTTCACAAATGGAGTGGGTTTCTTCAGAAAAGAACAATGGGTTCACTGCCAGAGTCAGCACATACATACTGTCGCACCCATGGACACTCTCATACACCACTTCAAAGGTGCCTGCTTCAGAAAATTCCTCTCCCTGCCATTCAAATACCTCCCCCTCGCAAATGGAATGGGTTTCTTCAGAAAAGAACAATGGATTCACTTCCAGGTGCAGCACATACACACTGTCGCAACCATGGATACTTTCATACACCACTTCAAAGGTACCTGCTTCAAAAAACTCCTCTCCCTGCCAATCAAATACATCTCCTTCACAAATGGAATGGGTTTCTTCGGAAAAGAACAATGGGTTCACTTCCAGGTGCAACACATACACACTATCACAGGCATGAATGCTTTCATAAACCATTTCAAAGGTACCAGCCTCAGAATACTCGCTGCCGTGCCATTCAAAAACTACCCCTTCACAAATGGAATGGGTTTCTTCAGAATAAAATACAGGGTTCACCTCCAGGTGCAACACATACACACTGTCGCAGCCATGAACATTTTCGTAAACAACTTCAAAGGTACCAGCCTGCGAATACGCATTACCCTGCCATTCCAACACATCCCCATCACAAATGGCATGCGTCTCTTCAAAATAATGTACAGGATGCACTGACAGATGAAGTACGTAAGTGCTGTCGCAACCATGCACGGTGGTGTGATTAACCTCGTAAGTACCTGGCTCAGTATACTCATTGCCTTGCCAGTTATAAACCTGCCCCTGGCAAATGGATTGACTGGTTTCGGAAAAAAACGCGTTTACCCCAAGGTTGAGTACCCACACACTATCACAACCGTTTGCCGTTGTATATTCAAAATGATAGGTCCCCGGTGAGTACTCATTGCCTTGCCAGGTAAATGTATCTTCTTCATTGCAAACAAAATGGTTTTCAATGAATTCATATTCCGGATAAATCTCTATTTCAAGTGTAAATGATCCTTCATCGCCGTTATGGGAGTTGGAGGCCGTTAATGTGATCTCATAGGTGCCGGGAAGTCCGTAAAAATGTTCCGGGTTTTTCAGTTCGCTTTCATTGCCATCGCCAAAATCCCAGTGAAACGTATCGGCAAATGGGCTGGTATTCTGAAAGAACACGGTGGTTGGACCACAGTATTCCAGCTCTTCAAGGGTAAAGCTTGCATGAAACTCCGTAGCAAATTCATGGGTCATTACCGCGCTCCACAACCCTTTTTTATCTTTAAACTGAAAATGAATGGTAAAATCATCAATATCCAGGTGGGTCATATCAAGGCCGGCTATCCACTGATAAGGATTTGCAGGATCATCCAGCTCCACAACCACAGCGTTTTCAAAATCATCATCTACCCAGTAGCGATAAAGTGAGATCTTATTTTCAACAATGTCCTCAACGGGCAGTTTATGTACAAAACTGCTTTGTATGGAACTCCATTTACCATTCGCATCTTTAAAGCGCACATGGAAGGTATGCAAACCATTGGTCAGCTGAGAGAGATCAACCTCCTCATTCAGTAAAAAAACCTGCTCATCGCTTGCATTGGCCACCACCGCATCTTCAAAGTTATTGTTTAACCAGTACTGGTATTCTATAATGCGTGCATCCATAACCTGGTGCATCTGTGCCTTATAAAAAAAGCTGCTGGAAACACTGCTCCATGCCCCCGAGGTATCTTTAAACCGCATGTGAAAGGTGTGCAGGCCATTGGGAAGTGAAGAGAAATCAATGAATTCATCAAGGGTAAATACCTGCTCTCCGTTTGCCTCCAGAGTTACTGCATCCGCAAAATCATTGTTTACCCAATACTGAACCTGCTCCACATGATTATCGGCAACCTCCATGATATCCAGCTTATAAACAAAACTGCTCAGTACGCTGCTCCATTTCCCTGTGGCATCTTTAAACCGGATATGGAAGGTATGTAACCCATCGCTTAAATCTGCCATATCGAAGGCCTCATTCAGGTTGATCACTGCACCGGAGGTTTCAGCTTCCTGAGCATTATCATATTGATTGTTGAACCAATATTGATAAGCTACTATGGTATTATCATCTACCTCAATGGAAGGAATCTTATAAAAAAAGCTGCTTAAAGTGCTGCTCCATTTTTCATTTGTATCCCGGAAACGGATATGAAAAGTATGAAGACCATCGGCAAGGTGATCAGTGTCAATATTTCGCGAGAATTGAATGGTTTCAGCGGGAACATCGAAATCATCTGAAACGGCTGCAGCCTGATTGTTGTTAAACCAGTAGCTGAAGCGCTCAACATGGTTTTCGGTGGCCTGCAGACAAGTAACGAGAAACAAGAGTATTACAAGATAGAATTGCTTCATAAATAGTTCATATATTGTTTTCATTTATATCAGAAAAACCGAACCGGATCATAAAAAAATCAAATGGATCTCAGCCGGCCATCATCAGTTGTAATTACTCATCCTGTGCTTCTACTTCTACTTCTACCTGAAGTTTGCCATCCTCATCGGTACTGCCGGCAATATTTTTGTTTAGAATCTGCGGATTGGAAGGGCGGGTATTGGCCTTAAAGGGTTGTAAGCCGCCGTAAATGCCTACCTCATTATCGGTAGTCCCCTGGTATGATCCAGGGTTTTGAAGCGTGTAATCACTCTCATAGGTATAAACCTCTGAGAATTCAATAAAAAGCTCCTCCTGGTTAACATCGAAGAAATTATTTTCCCATGTATTGTTCTCATCAGGACTTACCTCCAGATTGACAACATTATTCCTTATCAGATTGCCATGATTCCCTGAAAAAATTGAACCCAAAGTTCCAAAACGGACGAATATATTATTTTCAACAAGTGAATTTCTTACATGACCCAAGGCATGATATGTATTTCTTGCGACTACATTGTTTGCAATCCATGCCACATTGGTAACGCCATTATTGGAATTCTGGATGTATTCTATCCGCTCGAGTATGTTGTTAAACAGGTGCAGATTTGTAACATTGGAATATCTGCCGGTAAATCTGTTCATCACACATTCCCTGATAAGAATGTTAGCACATTCAGCACAGTTGTCCGAATGGATT
>SLIL01000066.1 GCA_007135645.1 Bacteroidales bacterium | reverse complement strand
GGTTATTACGTCATTAATCTTTATTCTCTGTTCCTCAGTCTCTGGTCTCAAGTCTCTAGTCTCTAGTCACTCATCATTCATCAATCATCACTCATCACTCATCATTCATCATTCTTCATTCATCATTCATCACTCATCATTCATCATTCATCACTCATCATTCATCATTCTTCATTCTTCATTCATCATTCATCACTCATCATTCATCATTCTTCATTCATCATTCATCATTCATCATTCATAATTAACCATTTACCATTCACCATTCATCATTAGCCTCTACTCTCTTTCTCCCCCGCTCCTTCATACGCTTTGATGATTTTTGTAACCAGCGGGTGTCTTACCACATCGGTTTCATTGAGAAAAATAAAATCAATCCCTTTAACCCGGTTTAGGATTCTGGTTGCAGTGATCAGCCCGGATGTTTGATGGCGAGGCAGGTCGATCTGGGTAATGTCGCCGGTAATGATAAATTTAGCCGATTTGCCCATACGGGTCAGAAACATTTTCAGCTGGCTCTCGGTGGCGTTCTGTGATTCATCGAGAATGGCAAAAGCATTATCCAGGGTGCGTCCTCGCATAAAAGCAAGGGGAGCAATTTCAATGGTTTTATCTTCGATGTAGGATTCCAGTTTGGCCGGGGGGATCATATCCCTGAGCGCATCATAAAGCGGCTGCAGATAGGGATCCAGTTTCTCTTTCAGGTCGCCGGGAAGAAATCCCAGGGATTCGCCTGCTTCAACGGCTGGCCGGGTAAGAATAATCCGCCTTACCTCTTTGTTTTTAAGTGCCCGCACTGCCAGCGCCACTGCAGTGTAGGTTTTTCCTGTTCCTGCCGGGCCAATGGCAAACAGCATGTCATGGGTTTTAAAACTCTCTACCATGCGCACCTGGTTGGGTGTGCGGGCTTTGATGACCATGCCGTTGCGACCGTGCAGCAGAATCGCCTGATTTTCCAGTGCAGCAATGGATGACAAGGTTTGTGATTCATGAGACGCCATGATCTCAAGAATGGTTTCATCGGTTACTTTGTTGAACTTTTCGTAATGTTCAAGGATGCTTTCAAACTTTTCCCTGAAAAGGTTCAGTTCATCTACATCACCAATAACTTTCAGTTCATTGCCCCGAAGTACCAGCTTTAGTTTTGGGAATAATTTTTTTAAGAGTTTCAGGCGCTCTTCTCTCAGGCCAAAAATATCCGAAGGGTGAATGGATTCAAGGCTGAAGAGTTGCTCTCCGCCATGCTCAGGAGTAGATAATGGTTGTTCTGTCACAAAGGATTATTAAATGAATAGCTTTTTTTTTGCAAAATAACAAAATTATTCGCTTTCCATACCTGTGGAGGAACAAATTGTTTTTACTTTTGAAGCAACCTTTTGTTATTTTTGCAAAGCAAGGCAGAAATAATTTTTGAACAAGGCAAAACAAACTTACCATGACGATTGTAACCCTCATCAGTGACTGGGGCATGACCAGCCACTATCAGGCTTGTGTGAAAGGGAGCCTTTTGCGGCAGATTAAAGACCTGCAGATTGTGGATATAACCCATACACTGAGGCCATTTGATATCATGAACTGCAGCTTTATCCTCAAAAATGCATACAAAGACTTCCCCAAAGGAACCATTCATATCATTGGTGTTAATACAGAGGCCAGCACCAAAAAGCCCCATATTGCCGTGAAATATAAAGAGATGTTCTTTATAGGAGCCGATAATGGTGTGTTTTCACTGCTGTTTGAAGAGGAGCCTGTTGAAGCGTATGAGCTGGATATCATGCAGGATTCGGATTATTTTACGTTTTCTTCCAGGGATGTTTTTGCAAAAGCAGCTGCTATGATAGCCAACGGTAAAAAATTATCGGATCTGGGCTCACCATACAAGAAACTTAATCAGATGTATGCCTTTAAACCCGTGATCACCGCAGATAAAATTGAAGGAAAGGTCATCTTTATTGACGATTATGAAAATGTGTTTGTCAATATCAACCAGGAAACCTTTAAGAAGGTGGGGCGCAACAGGCCATACACAATAAATTTCCGTGTTCCGGGTTATGCTATCAGAACACTCCATACATCCTATTCCGATGTGGAAGAAGGTGAACGGCTTGCCCTCTTTGGCTCAACAGGGTATCTTGAAATTGCCATGAACAAAGGAAAAGCCTCCAGCCTCCTTGGCCTCGGTCTTACCGATACGGTGACGGTGATGTTTGGAGAATGAAGAATGAAGAATGAAGAATGAAGAAAGAAGAATGAAGAAAGAAGAATGAAGAATGAAGAATGAAGAATGAAGAATGAAGAATGAAGAATGAAGAATGAAGAATGAAGAATGAAGAATGAAGAATGACTAATGACCAGTGACTTACTAACCCAATAACCCAATAACTCAATAACTCAATAACCTATTAACCCAATAACCCAATAACCAACAACAATGCTTACACTCTTCATAAGGGAGATCAATAATTTTTTCAATAACCTGATCGGGTATATATCCATAGGGATTTTTCTGGTGATCAACAGCCTTTTTTTATGGGTGTTTCCGCTGGATACCAATGTGCTGCAGTCGGGCTATGCCAGCGTGGAAGGGTTGTTCAGCATGGGGCCTTTCGTATTTTTATTCCTTATCCCGGCCATTACCATGCGGTTTTTTGCTGATGAGAAAAAAAGTGGTACTATCGAATTTCTTCTGACCAAACCGCTAACCGATCTGCAGATCGTCATGGCAAAGTATTTTGCAGCCTTTGTACTGGTGGTCTTTTCACTGCTGCCTACACTTATTTATGTGGTTACGGTATACCGGTTTGGACTGCCTGTGGGCAATATGGATATGGGGGCCACCTGGGGTTCTTATCTGGGTCTGCTGTTTCTGGGGGCTGCATTTGTTGCCATAGGCCTTTTTGCCTCGTCACTTACCGACAACCAGATAGTTTCCTTTATCATTTCCATTTTTTTATGTGGGTTTGCCTATATTGGTTTTGAGTTTATATACACCCTTGATCTGTTTGGACAAATGGATCTGTTTATCCGCAACCTGGGGATCTATGCCCATTATACGTCCATCAGCAGGGGAGTGGTGGATTCCAGGGATGTGATCTACTTCCTGAGTGTGATCGTTTTGTTTTTACTGTTTACCAAAATAAGGCTGGAAAGCAGAAAGTGGGAATAAATCAACCATCCCGATAATCCTGAAGCTGAAGCCAAACCCGAATATCAGAAAAATAGTTTTCAATGAGTACCATTCAGAAAGATATAGCTGAAGTAAAGACCAAAGAAAAAAGAGTAAGCATCCGCAGTGAAAACATACGGAGCTTGTTTTTCAGTTTGCTTGTAATTATTGCTGTTAACATGCTGGGTTCGCACTATTTTATGCGATTAGACCTTACTTCCGAAAAACGTTTTACTCTAACCCCTGCTACCCGCCAGCTGCTGAGTGAGCTGGATGATTTTGTCTATTTCCAGGTTTACCTGGAAGGGGATTTTCCGGCCGGCTTCAAACGGCTCCGCAATCAAACCCGCGAAATGCTGGACGAGTTCAGGGCGTATTCATCTTTTATACAGTACGAGTTTATCAATCCTACGGTAAAAGGAGACTGGGAGCGTACTGAAGAGAACTATACCATGCTGGTGCGCAAAGGGCTTCAGCCTACCCAGTTGCAGGTTACTGCCGAGGATGCAAGCTCACAACAGATCATTTTTCCAGGGGCAATTGCCGGGTTTCGGGGAAGGGAAGCACCCATCTCCCTTTTGCAGGAGCAGATGGGCATGTCATCGGAGCATGTGATCAACAATTCAGCCCAGGCACTGGAATACAACCTGGCCTCGGCCATTCATAAGCTTACACAGGAGACCAGGCCAAGGATTGCTTTCCTGGAAGGCAACGGGGAGCTTGAGTTTCGCTATGTGGCGGATATCACCTACAGCCTGGAAGAGTATTACGAAGTGGACCGCCTGCAGATCAATGGCGACCCGCTGGCCCTGGAGGGGATCAGCACCATTGTGGTAGCGCAGCCTATGGAAGAATACAGCGAAGCAGATAAGTTTGTGATCGACCAGTTTATCATGAATGGTGGTTCGGCCTTATGGCTGATCGATCCGGTTTTTGCATCCATGGACAGCCTCCAGGTAGCTCCCGAAACGCTTGGTATGGCATTCAGTGTAAACCTGGAAGATATGCTGTTTCGCTATGGCGTAAGGTTGAACAGCGATCTGGTGATGGATATGCAGTCAACCCCCATCCCCATTACCACCGGGTTTATGGGCGACCGGCCACAGATCAGTTTGATCCCGTGGTTTTATTTTCCCCTGGTAACCCCTGCCTCAGACCACCCTGTTGTGCGCAACCTTAATGCCGTGCGCACCGAGTTTGTAAGTACCATTGATACGGTTGCTGCCGAAGGGATCCGGAAAACTTTTCTGCTGCAAAGCTCCCCCTATACCCGTGTGGTGCAAACGCCCGCACGCATTTCGTTTGACATTATGCAGACGCAAGTTGATGAAAGCCTTTACAGGGCAGGGCCCAAGCCTGTTGCAGTATTGCTTGAAGGGCAGTTCAGTTCAGTTTTTGCCAACCGTCGCAGCCCGGTAGATCAATTGCCTGCCAATTTTCAACGGCGCGACCAGGGTGAGCCCTCAGCCATGATCGTGGTGGCTGATGGCGATATTATCCGGAATCAGTTTGACAGCAGAAGACAACCTCTGCCCCTTGGATACGACCGCTTTCTGGATGAAACATTTGGCAATTCTGACTTTATCCTCAATGCCATCAACTATCTCAATGATGACCGGGGAATAATGGAATCAAGGGCCCGTGAAATAAGACTTCGCTTGCTCGACCGTAGCAGGGTAAACCAGAACAGACTGGCCATTCAGATGATGAATGTGGCCTTGCCGGTAGTATTACTGCTCCTGTTTGGGTTTGCCAGGTTCTTTATGAGAAAAAGAAAGTACGCCGGTAAAATATAACCATCATTAATAAACCCACTGCTGATGAACAGAACCAATACCCGCTTATTTTTTGTCCTTTCTGCATTGCTATTTATTATCGGGATTGTAATCTATTGGTTTACTGATACATATTCAACATTCCGTGTAGCTGAGCGGGATTTTTCGGTGAGTAACGAGCATGAAATTGTTCGTATTGAAATGATCTCTTACCATACTGAGAGCAGGATCGAATTGTGGAAAGATGATCAGGACCGGTGGAGACTGAATGAAAATATGTTTGCCAATGAATTGGCCGTGCGCGAGCTGGAGGGGTTACTGACCAGGATAAGGGTTAGACAACCGGTAAGCATTGCCCATGCCGCAAAAGTAGATGAAATGCTGGAAAACAGAGGGGTGAGGGTCAACGTATTTATCCTTGCTCACAGGATCCGGATTGGTGGCCTGAAACTCTGGCCTTACCAGCGGATGTACCAGTCTTTTGTAGTGGGCGATGATACTCCCGACGGGGAAAGCACCTATATGAGAAAATCGCCTTCAGCACAAGCCTTCAAAATGCACAGGCCAGGGCTGGAAACTGGTATCTCTTCTTTGTTTATCCCCGAAGAACGGGTATGGCGCGATCCGGTGATCTTTGATATGGAACCCGAAGAGGTAGCCTCGGTTACGGTATTGGTGCCCGATGATCCGGATGAGTCATTTACCCTCAAAAACCTGGGTAGCGAGGGCTTTTTATTCCTTGACCCACAACAGCAGCAGCCTCTCGATTTTGCTGCCGATACGGCCAGGACAATTCGTTTTTTATCTTCTTTTAAAGATATTCATTATGAATTGCTTCCGGATAAAATAGGAGAATTGCAGCGAAAAGAGCTTATGTTTGAGCAACCATTTATGATAATCACCGTAGAATCTATCCGGGGCGAAACAATACGGATGAATGCTTATGCCCGCAGAACCCCACCGGATGTATTGATGCCGGCCGACGGGATAGACAGGGATCCCAACCGCTTTTATGTACAGGTTAACCAGGGGGAGTATGCACAGGCGCAATACTATGTTTTTAACCGGATATTAAGGCCACGTTCATTTTTTCAAAAATAACCGCTCAGGTCATAATTGAAACAGATTAAAAAATTATCTTTGCAAACGTATCATAAAACAGGTAAAAAATGAAGTTTATAGTATCGAGCAATCTGCTTCTTAAGCAGTTACAATCCATTAGCGGTGTATTGAGCACCAACAACACCTTACCCATATTGGACAACTTCCTGTTTGAATTGAATGAAAATGAACTGAAGGTGTCGGCCTCTGACCTGGAAACCACCATGACAGCAAGGCTTACTGTTGATATGGCAGAAGACGAGGGTACCATTGCCATTCCTGCAAGACTTTTGCTGGATACCCTGAAAACTTTTTCCGATATTCCTGTTACCCTGGATATTGATAAAAGCAGTTTTGGTATTACCCTTATTGCAGGAGAAGGTAAGTACCGCCTTGCCGGTCAGGATGGCGATGAATATCCGAAAGCTGCAGAGCTGGATGGTGCTGCATCGCTTAAGATTGAATCGGATGTGCTGCATAACGCTATTACCAAAACCATCTTTGCAGCCAGCAACGACGAGCTGCGCCCCACCATGAGTGGTGTGTATTGCGAACTTACCACAGAGAATATCACCTTTGTGGCCACAGATGCACACAAACTGGTAAGATATCGCAGAACTGATATCAAGGCTGAGGAAGATGCTGCATTTATTCTGCCTAAAAAGCCACTCAATCAGCTTAAAGGCATCCTGTTAACCGGTGATGCCCCGGTAGATATTGAGTTTAATCAGAAGAATGCACGTTTTACCTTCAGAAATATTACCATGACCTGTCGTCTTATCGACGGTAAGTATCCCAACTACAACGCGGTGATCCCGCAGGAAAACCCCAACAGTCTTACCCTGGATCGTTCACCTTTCCTTAATGCCATCAGGAGGGTGTCACTGTTTTCCAACCAGGCTACCTACCAGGTGAAGTTCAAAATTGCAGGTACTGAATTGCAGCTTATGGCCGAAGATCTGGATTATGCCAATGAAGCACAGGAAAGGCTCAACTGCCATTTCGAAGGTAACGACATGGAGATCGGGTTCAACAGCAAATTCATGGTTGAAATGCTCAATAACCTGGAAACAGATCAGGTGGTCATGAAATTGTCAGAGCCCAATCGTGCAGGATTGATCTTACCTTTGGATGATGAAAATCAGGATGAAGATATCCTTATGCTCGTAATGCCCGTTATGCTTAATGCATAGCAGGTAAACAGCAGCTGAATAATTAAATAAACTATCTATCAGGGGAATTACCGGCGCATGCAGGTGGTTCCCCTGAACTTTTTGTTTGGATGCTTTGCAATTTGCAGTTCAATTAAATTCCGGTCAAAGGATTGCCGTGAATCACTGATTTATTAACTTTACCTTGAATTATGACTATTGTCCGGTAAATCAAAAATAATGATCAAGTTTTAATACGAGATTGGCTTCGCCGAGCTTACGGTTCCTCACTCCACTTTGTTACGTTCGGAATGACAG
>SLIL01000068.1 GCA_007135645.1 Bacteroidales bacterium | reverse complement strand
TACAGAATTAAGCATGTCATGGTTTTTTGTTTTATTGTCTATCTTTGTATGCTGTTGAGAGCGAATTGCACCTCGTTATCTTCAGTAGCTCCCGGAATTTAATTATGAATAATGTATGTTTCATGCAGACAGGCTATAACCTTTTTATTCGGATCTATTTTTCACTCCTATGGGTGGCATCTTTTTTTAATAAAAAGGCCAGTCTATGGATTCAAGGGCGCCGTAATCTGCTGGAGCGTATTGCCCTGGATCTGGATCATGAGGCAGACTATATCTGGTTTCATTGCGCCTCATCGGGTGAATTTGAACAGGGCAGGCCCGTTATCGAACGGTTCAGGAAAGAGAATCCGGGGATGAAGGTGGTTTTGACCTTTTTCTCACCCAGTGGTTACGAAATGAGAAAAAACTATCCCATGGCTGATCATGTTTTTTACCTGCCCGCAGATACCCCTTTCAATGCACGAAAGTTTGTGGAATATGTAAATCCAAGGCTGGCCGTTTTTGTGAAATATGAATACTGGTACAATTTTCTCAATGAACTGAACCGGAAAAATATTCCCGTGGTATTTATTTCAGCCATTTTCAGAAAGAACCAGATGTTTTTCAGATGGTGGGCTGCCTGGTTCAGGAAAAGGCTCAAAAGGATCAGCTATTTTTTTGTCCAGGATAAAAACTCACGTGATTTGCTGAAACAGATCGGGGTGTTTAATGTATTGGTTAGCGGCGATACACGATTTGACAGGGTTCACCAGATTACCAGCAAACCGGAAAGTTTTGAGAAGGTGGAAAAGTTTATTCAGGGTTCGGTGATCTTTATGGGGGGCAGCACATGGCCTGCTGACGAAAACCTGATTATTTCCTTTATCAACAATGATAAGAGCAACCTGAAATACATTATCGTGCCCCACGAGATCCATAAGAGTCATACCACGAAGTTGCTTGAATCGTTAAACAAGCCGGCAGTAGTCTATTCAGAATATGACGAGGAAAAATTTATAAATGCAAGCGTACTGATTGTAGATCAGATGGGAATGCTTTCCAGTTTGTATCAATATGCCTCAATTGCTTACGTTGGAGGGGGATTTGGGAAGGGAATCCATAACATCCTGGAAGCAGCTGCATTTGGAATGCCTGTGCTTTTTGGGCCCAATTATAAAAAGTTTATGGAAGCCCGGGAGCTGGTGGAGCGTGGTGGAGCATTTCCGGTGAAAAACAACCATGAATTCTCTGTTGTGACAACTCAACTTCTGGGTAATTATCAATTGCTCAGGGAATCCTCATCTATTGCATCAAACTACGTGAATTCCAAAACCGGTGCCACTGATTCCATTGTGGTATTTCTGAATACACTTACCAATCCGCGGCACTTTAAAGCAGGCCCTGTTAATTTACTGAGTATGAACTAAAATAATTATTGGATATGCCGTTTTTAGTAAAAGTTATCGTTACTACATTTGCCGTTGTAATTGGAGCTTATATTATTCCAGGTGTTTCGGTTGATAGTTTTCTTACTGCCATTGTGGTAGCCTTTGTGTTAGGAGTCCTAAATGCCATACTCAAACCTGTATTGGTGTTGCTAACCCTTCCTGTAACAGTTCTGAGTCTGGGTCTTTTTTTGCTGGTAATCAATGCATTTATTATTATGCTTACTGATTATTTTGTTAAGGGGTTTGATGTGAGCAGCTTTCTTATTGCCGTACTTTTCAGTATCGTACTGGCGTTTATCAGCTGGCTGCTGGAGGTTCCGGTCAGAAGTCAGGGAAGAGGCAGGTATTGATTTGTCTGAAAGTTTTCGTTTTACCCAATAAACTAAATGGTATGAAAAGGTTTTTTCTGTCAGGCTTATTGCTGCTGGTAATCCAGTTTTACGCAACAGCTTCATCCGATTCCCGGATAAAAAACATTCGCTTATTCCCATGGGGAGCAGAGGTTACCCGCACAGCCTCGGCAACCGTTGATGCAGGCCCGGGTGAGGTGGTTTTCACCAATCTTCCCGCTGATATCGACCCTGCATCTGTTCAGCTGAAGGCCTCGGGAAATTTTACCATTCTTTCGGTTAATTCCAGAACCAATCATTTGCAATCGCCACAACTTACCCGTGAGCATCAGGTTTTAAGAGACAGTCTTGCCTATTACAGGCAGGAGATAGATCGAAAACAGGCTTTGCTCAAGGTTTATGAAGAGGAAGAATCGCTGCTGCTGGCCAATAAAAGGCCTGGCGGTTCAGAGACCGGCTTTACCATGGGCGACCTGAGGAGCCTTGCTGACTTTTTCAGGCAGAGGCTCACCGAGGTTAAAAATCTTCAACTGGATACACGTGCTGATATAGCAAGATTGCAGGAGCGGCACAATCGCATCAATAACCAGCTTGGAAGAATACATGCCCGGCAGAATACTCCTGTGGGTGAGATCGTGGTTACAACCACTGCCACGCGCAGGGTAAATGGTGAGTTTGAGTTTTCATACATTACCTACAGGGCTGGATGGAATGTGTTGTATGATGTGAGGGTGAATGATACCGGCCAGCCGGTGGATTTGTTAATGAAGGCTGCTGTATTTCAAAACAGCGGTGAAGACTGGGAAAATGTGCAGCTCGTGCTTTCCACTGCCAGCCCGCATACTGGCAGAACATTGCCTTCATTAAGCACCTGGTTTTTGAGGTTTGTTGAGCCCGTGGTTCATGCTCCCCGCCGCCATCAGCCCTATGCCGAAGGTATGATGCGCTCTGAAATGGCTGCACCGGTATATATTCTGGATATGGAAGATACGGCAGTAGCCGGTTCACTGGCAGAGGTGGTTCAGGTTGACGAAACCCGCACTACGCGGGAATACTCGATTGCCACTCCTTTTACCCTTCGCTCAGGGTCGGATAAGCGGATACTGGAGGTGCAGAAAAGTGAGGTTCCGGCCAGCTTTACCTACTATGCCGCACCACGCATCGATACAGATGTTTATCTTGTTGCCAGGTTAACGGAATGGGAAGAATTTATTATCATGCCCGGCGAAGCAGGGATATTCTTTGAAAACAGCTGGGTGGGGGAGACCTTTATTGATCCCGGTATCGTGCGTGATACCCTTGAATTATCCCTGGGCACAGACAGAGGGGTAAGGATCGAACGCAACCGCATGGCCGATCATTCAGGGAGAAGTTTGCTGGGAAGAAGAACTACAGAGACAGTGGCCTGGGAGATCTTGGTACGCAACAACAAAAACAGGACGATTGAAATAGAGGTCAGGGATCAGATTCCCGTTTCAGGCCATGGCGACATACAGGTAAATCTGGAAGAAAGGTCGGGTGCCGCATTCAATGAACAAACCGGAATGCTGGTGTGGAAACTTACCCTTGCCCCGGGAGAATCCTCAACACTGCCGTTCAGGTATACAGTGAGGTATCCTTCGGATAAGATCATCAGACTTGAATAAGCAGGTTTATTTGTTCATGTTGCTTGCAGAAGCCTGATAAAGTAAAATAAACATTGTGGTTTCATCCTATGCTAGGCCATGAGGTCCAGAAGCGTATCGTAGTCCTTTTCGTCCAGTTTGTGCACCTGTCCGGTTACTTTATTGGTGATCATGGCTTTTTTCAACCGCTCGCGGGTATTGCCCTCATTTATATGGATGTCGATTTCCTTAAGGGTTACCGGGCTCTCAAGCAACTTAAACAGATACTCCATTTTGTAAATGGTATCCTTTACGGTTGAGGTTTCAAAAACAGCGGCTCCCAGTTCTTTTATTCTTTCTGGTATCCGGTCTTTTTGAAGTTTCAACCAGGCGGGGTAAACAATGGATAATGAAGCCCCATGAGGTACATCATATACTACAGATAAGCAGTGCCCCACAACATGCACCCCCCAGTCGCCCGACTTTTTGCCATAGGAAGTCATTCCATTGAGTGCGCAGGTAGCAGCATACATTATGCGTGCCCGCAGGTCGTAATCTTCAGGATTGTTGAGTAGTTCGGGGCCGTATTTCATGGCTTCTTTGATGATGGCCACGATAAACCGGTCAGATAATGATGTATCCCCTTCACCAAACCAGGCTTCAAGCGAATGGGCTATCAGGTCAACGATACCGTAAGCCGTATAATTCCTTGGAACACTGATGGTAAACGAAGGATCAAGAAAACTTTCCTTTGGGTACATAAGCGGATGACCAAAGCCGATCTTTTGCTGTTTGCAGGTGCTCTGTACCACAGCAACAGGGTTCATCTCGGTTCCAGTGGCAGCAAGCGTTAATACTGCGATCAGGGGTACGGCATCCTTGGGTTTGTGTTTGCCGGTAACAATGTCCCATGCAGGGCCATCGTATTTCATGCCCACTGAAATAGCTTTGGCACTGTCAATTACACTTCCACCACCCAATGCAACAATCACATCAGCGTCTTTTTCCCTGCCCAGGGCTATGGCTTTATCAACATCTTCAATAATGGGATTGGGTTTTATGCCACTGAATTCAAAAACCTTAAGCCCTGCTCCCTGCAGACGGGCCATTACCTGGTCGTATGCTCCGCTGGATTTGGCAGAGCCCTTACCGGTTATGAGCAATACATTTTTTCCGTATTTAGCCGTTGACTTTCCTATCGTATCCGTTACACTTTCTCCAAAATGCAGCTTAACAGGATTGTACATTACAAAGTTTTCCATGTCTTAAGTTTTTTCGCAAAAGTAGTGATTTCATTCTTCCCGGTCAATGTAAATTACAGAATTTCGCTCCACAGCAGATACCTGGAAAAAGCCCTTTGCACCTTCGCTCATGTTAGTGGGGATATTCGCCGGTGGCGCACCAGCGAAGGGATTTCCAGAAAGATCTGTCTGAAAGAAAAAGACGCTGTAGAACTCAAAATTCTCTTCAGAGATACTTCGCATCTCAAGGGTGATCACATCACGATGCTCAAGGTCTCTTTTGTTGATGTTCTTAATAGAAAATGAAACATATTCTTCCAGATTGATGTCACTTACCAGGGATTTGTCGGTGGGTCTGGGAGTAGTAAGGCTGTCGTTGATAAACATATTGAAAAGATAATGGTCGCCTGCCCCGGGAAGTTCCCTGAAATGGGCAAAAACATCGTAAATGGTGTCATCAAATATCCCCAGTTCTGAAAAAGGGTTGATTTTAAGGGTAACAGAATCAAGCACAGGTACCGGTCTCCATTGACTTTGTGCCTGGAAATTCTTTCCATCTGCCTCAATATAAAGGTAATAGGTACTTTCTTTCAAATGATAGGTTATTTCATCGTTGTAGTACCGTCCACCTAAACTGTCATTGTTCCATTCAGTAAAATGAAAGGTGTTTTCTCCGTCTTCAATCCATACCTTTGCACCCGTTACCGGTTCTCCTCTTCCAACTTCATAGTAAGAAGAAGAGAGGTTAAGGTTAATCCACTGCAATCCTCCTCCATCGGTAATATTGGCATCAACAATTACATAGTTGCCTGAGATATCTGCAAGGTCGAGGATCACTTCTTTCTCGCAGGCCTGAAAAAAAATTGCCAGGCCGAAAAATAAAAGAATGTATTTGGGGATCTTTCTGCTTTGCATCGTTTCTAAAAATTAAAATTCCATGTAATAGCAGGGATAGGCCCTGGAATATAAAAAAATGATGAGTTGGGGATGCCCGGGCGATCTGAGCTTTCAGCAAATGAAACGGAAATAGGGTTGGCCCTGCCGTACACATTAAAGACAGAAAAATTCCAGCTGCTTTCAAATCTTCTGTTATCTCTGTCGCGGATCACAGGAGTGTAGGTTATTGACAGATCAAGCCTGTGGTAGTCGGGTAAGCGACTGGAGTTGCGGTCTGCATAAATTGGTGCAAATGCCCCCTGGTAAAACATTTTCCCTACAGGCAGGGTAAAAGCAGATCCGGTAGCGTAAGTGAAACTAATTCCTGCAGTCCATCTTCTTGACAGGTCATAACTGCCACTCAGGCTCAGATCATGCCTCCTGTCGTTGGGTGCATAATAGGCTCTGCCCTCATTGATTCCCTCAATTTTACGTTTTGCCACAGCCCAGGTATACCCCACAAAGCCGTTGAGAGGGCCATTTTGCATCTGAACAAGAAATTCAGCTCCGTAAGCCCATCCCTGGCCGGTTCTGAGCTCTCCTTCCAGAAATTCATTTCCCAGCAGGTCACCATTGTCCACAAGATCGGTTACGTTTCGCATATCCTTGTAGTAAACTTCCACAGAGGTTTCTATCCGGTCAGACAGAAAGTTTCTGAAGTATCCAACAGCATACTGATCTGCTACCTGGGGCGGTATGTTGTTGCTCACTGCAAACCAGGCATCGTAGGGGGCTACTGACTGAGCACTCTGGGCCTGCTGAATGTATTGAACCATTCTATTGTAACTTCCTTTTACCGAATGTTGGTCATTGAGCTTGTATCTGAAGTTCATGCGAGGTTCCAGTGCACTAAAAGTATCGTAGAACTGCCCTCTGTTAAGTTGTATTGTATCCTGAACCTGCCAGCGCGAGGGGTTGGATTTATCAAAAGTATATTGTTTGCCCGGACCCATGATCTGAAAAATTGAACCTCTTAATCCATAGGCAACCAGTAACCTGTTATCGAAAAAGCTTTGTTCATTATTGAAATAAATCCCGTGTTCGAGAGCGTGATCTGCAGAAAGCATCATATTTGCTACTGCTGCATCTTCAATACGTGCCCTGATGGATCCCGGGTCGAGTATGTGGTAAATGGTTTGTGCCCCAAAGGACATGGTGTTGTTTTCGTTGGGCAGGAAAGTGAAATTTGCCTTAAGATTCAGATTGTGAAGCATAGAGTTCCATCGGAAGCTTGCCGGGCCAATGTCGCCGGTAATATTAAACTGATAATTGCTGTAAACCAGGGATACATCAGAAAACAACCTGTCAGAAAACAGCCTGTTCCAGCGAAAACTGGTGGTAGCATTGCCCCAGTCGAAACCAAACAGATTGGAAAAACTTGTTACATCACGCCCGTAGTACCCTGAAAGAAAGATCCTGTTATTGTCATTGATCACGTAATTCATTTTTCCATTGAGATCGTAGAAAAAGAGCTGTGTATTGCGTTGATTCTCATCGGAAGACAGCTTAAGGAAAAGATCGGCGTACGTCCTTCTGCCAGAAAAGATAAAAGCACTGCGACCATACTGGATGGGCCCTTCCACGGTAAGTCTGCTTGAGATCAGCCCTACTCCGCCTGTCATTTTATATTGATTCATATCTCCTTCCCTCATGCTGATATCAAGCACAGATGAAAGCCTTCCTCCATATTCCGGATGAATCCCTCCCTTGTATAGCTTCAGGTCTTTAACCGCATCGGCATTAAACACCGAAAAGAAATTAAAAAGATGGGAAGCATTAAAAACCACTGCATCGTCCAGCAAAACAAGGTTTTGATCAGCATCACCCCCTCTTACAAAGAAACCCGTATTGCCGTCACCGGCTGATTGTACTCCGGGTAGCAGCTGAATAGTGCGTAAAACATCTACTTCGCCCAGAAAAGCAGGAATAGTTCGGATGCTTTCAATGTCCAGTGAAACAGTACCCATCTCAGCTCTTTCAACGTTACGATTGGTGCGTTCACCGGTTACTACAACCTCTGTTAACCTGATGCCGCCATTTTCCAGCATAATGTTCAACGTTTTATTGTCATCAATGGTAACGGTGCGGGTCAATCGTTGATATCCAATAAAAGAAAAGGTGAGTGTGTATTCACCTTTGTTAAGCTTCAGAGAATAGCGCCCTTCAAAATCAGTAACTGTCCCGGATTGCGTTTCATTAACAAATACATTAACCCCGGTAAGAAGTTCCCTGGTGGAGGCATCCTTTACAGTGCCTTGCACTGTAAAAGTTTCTGTTGCATACAAACTATCAGATAATTGCAGACAGATATATGTGAGGGCGATTATAAAGATAATTCTAATCACTAATTTGTGACATTTAAGCTTATAAATAATTGCGGAAACTGCGCTGAAAGACTTTAATTTATTAATTGATAAAGAATTTGATAGAAGCGCATTTATTTAGTTTTCATGCAGATACTAAACAAACCCAATTTTTTATTGTTTTGAGTGTTGTAGTTAATTGTGGTTAAATAGTATAATTAATCCATGTGTGTTTGAAAATTTGCTATCTGAGTTGATTTTATTACTTAAATCTTTTTAAATGGAGGAAGAGTTTTTGTAAAATTCGTATCTTTATATTTAAAAAAGCAGATATATAAATTAATTTAGCATCAATAAATCAAAATCTTTCTGAAATGTATTCTATTCAAAAACTTATTTTCGTTTTCTCGTTTTCCATAGTATTTACTCTGTTTATACCTGAACAATCAATGGCCCAGGGGCGCAATGTTGAAGAGGTTGAGATCACTGTACTGGGTAACTGCGGAATGTGCAAAGACCGCATAGAGCGCGCAGCCTACACGGTAAGAGGAGTGCGCAGGGCCGACTGGAACCAGCAGGAGCAGAAATTAACCCTTGCCTTCAGGGCTGATCGCACCGACCAGGAAACCATTGAAAGGGCTATTGCCAAGGCAGGGCATGACACAGAAAACTTTCTTGCCGATGATGTAACCCATGCAAACCTGCATCATTGCTGCATTTACGAGCGGGATCCGGAGCTGCTGAAAAGAAATAAAGTCTGGAATCAGGAATAATAAAAGACAGTACTATTATGGCTACTAAAAGTTTTTCTGTGTTTGGGATGAACTGCCAGCATTGTGTTGCCAATATAAAAAATGCCGTTGAATCCATTGAGGGAGTATCATCAGTAAAGATCTTCCAGGAACAGCAATTTTTGAAAATTGAAGCAGACCCCATGCCTCCCCTGGAAACCCTCAACAAAGTGCTTTCCGAAAACGGGCATTATCAGTTAACAGAATTGTAATGTGGGATTTGTTTAAAAGTTGTATTTTTGCAATGCAATTATTTGCTTTTACTTAAAACCCCGCATGAGTATTTAAGATTTAAAATGAGATTGATTTTTAAGACCATACCAGCCATGTTTCTGGCAACCATATTCCTGGTTTCACTAACCGGAATAAGGTTGCTTATTCACCATTGCATGGCTTGTGATACAAAAGAAATCAGTCTTGTTGCTTATGCAGATGATTGCTGCGACCATCATCAGGAGAATCATGCCCATCATGGAACCAATAGCTGTTCATTCCCATTAACCGGAGAAAAATCCTGCTGTGCAGAATCCGGGCAATGTGGTATGGATGAAGATTGCTGCAAAGATGAGGTCATCTACCTGGTTAAAGATTATGAACTTTCCCATGAGCGGCAAACCATAAGGGTAGAAGCTGTTATGATTGCCATTCATGCAGATTTAAATTTCCTTTCCCTGTTTAATGATCTGGAAAAAGAATTCTTTACCCCGCATAATTATGCAGAACCCCCACCCCGTATTGTGGGTAAAGACTTTATTCTTTTTACCCACCAGATAAAAATCGGATAATTTATTCTTTCGTTGCAGGCCAAAATTCTGTTTGGTCGGGTTGTTGGGCTATATGCAGCTCAGCAGGCTTTTATAAAATAATTTACTAACGTGAAAGAATGAAATTATGAATACAGTTAAAAAAATCCTGATCGTTTTTATTATCCTGTTAACCGGATTATCAGCATATGCACATGACCATATATTAAAGGGACATGTCTATGGAAATGAGCCCCATGGTAATCATTTTCATAAAGTGGTTTTGCCTGGGGCCAATGTTTTCTGGGCCGGCACTACTACAGGCACAGCCACCGATGAGCAGGGGCGTTTTGAAATAAAAATTGACTGCAGCAAATTACCCCATAAGCTTGTTGTTAGCTTTATGGGATTCAGAACGGATACTTTAATGATAGAGGCAGGGCAGGAAACCGTTGAGGTGGTGCTGGAATCCTCGCAGGACCTTGACGAAGTGGTGGTAAGGGGGCGCAGGACCGGGAGCCATGTCTCTTCCCTGGAGCCTATTCTTACCAATGTGATAACAGAGTCTGAACTTCAGCGTGCAGCCTGCTGCAACCTTTCTGAAGCTTTTGAAACCAATGCCTCGGTAGATGTTTCTTTTACCGATGCCGTGTCAGGTGCCCAGCAGATTCAGCTACTGGGGCTTGCAGGTATCTATAGCCAGATCCTTACCGAAAACACCCCCACGGTGCGCGGCCTGGGGCAACCTTATGGTCTTGGTTTTATTCCCGGGCCCTGGATGGAGTCCATCCATATATCAAAAGGCGCCGGTAGCGTGGTCAATGGATATGAATCCATTACAGGGCAGATAAATGTTGAGCTGAAAAAGCCTGAGACCTCCGATATGTTCTTCTACAACTTTTACGGCAATGATTTTGGAAGGTTGGAAAGCAGTGTAAATGCTGCAACCAGGTTAAACGACAACTGGTCTACCATGATCCTTGCTCATGGCGAGATCCTGGAAAACAAGTTTGATCACAATGGAAATTCTTTTCTGGATCACCCGTTGATGAGAAAATACAACATAGTGAACCGGTATCGCTATGATCGTCCTGGTGTTATGGAATCGCAATTTGGGTTTCGTGTAATGCAGGAGAATCGCAGAGGGGGGCAAATGGCATTCTTTGAAAACGGAGAGCAGCTCGGATCGCCTGATTATTATGGTTTCCGGGTAAATACTGACCGCTATGAGGCTTTTGCCCGCACAGGCTTTTTCCTGCCAGGGCAGCCCGATGGAAGTATTGGGACCCAGTTAAGTTTTATCCATCACAATCACGATTCTCATTATGGGTTCAATCAGTATCTTGGACGTCAAAATACCCTTTATGCCAATATCATTTATGAGAACTCTATCGCCAACAATCCCGATCATAAGATCAATGCCGGATTCAGCTACCTGATGGATGACTATAAGGAGTCGCTGGAAACAGCCCATGGCGACAACAATTTTGACCGTTTTGAGTCAGTTCCCGGTGTTTTTGGTCAGTACACGTTTCATCATCATGAGCACTTTGTGGGTATTATTGGCATGCGTGCCGATTTTCATAATATCCATGGAACATTCCTATCGCCCAGGTTGCACCTTCGCTCCAATTTTACCCCTTCTACAACTCTTCGTGCATCGGCAGGAAAAGGTTACCGGGTGCCCAATATGATCGCTGAAAATACCGGATTGCTCGTTAGCAACAGGGTATTGCGCTTCGAAGAAGAGATCCGGGCAGAAGAGGCATGGAACTACGGTGGTAGCCTTACGCAGTCATTTACACTCTTTGGCAATGATGCATCACTTGCAGTGGAGTATTACCGAACCGATTTTGTAAACCAGCTCATTGTTGATGTGGACTCCGACTATGGTGTAGCAAGATTTTATAACCTCGACGGACAATCTTACGCAAACAATTCACAGGTTGAATTCAAATTTGAACCGCTGCTCTTTTTTGAAATAACTGCAGCACTCAGGTTTACCGACGTGAAAACCACCATAGATGGGGAGCTGATGAGAAAGCCCTTCGTAAACAATTACCGCGGATTACTTTCAGGATCATGGGCCAGCAGAAACAACAACTGGCAAATTGATCTAACAGCGCAGTTCAATGGCTCAAGCCGTATCCCAGATACGGATATGCTACCCGAGCATTTCCGTATGCCATCTCAATCGCCCGAATATACAATTATCCATGCCCAGATAACCCGCAGATGGAATAATTTTGACCTGTATGTTGGCGGTGAAAACCTGACCAACTTCAAACAGCACAATCCTATTTTAGGGTGGGATAATCCATACGGAGATCACTTTGATGCTTCAATGATCTGGGGACCCATCATGGGACGGATGTTTTACATGGGGTTGCGTTATTCTATCCAGTAATAATTCAATAAGAAATAAAAACCATTTTCCGGTTAACCAATAGCTTACAGAATGGTTTTGCCCGGCAGTAATGCCGGGTTTTTTTATTTTTGTCGTGTTATTTATAACGAACCTGAATTAATCATACTTTTAATTCAGGCTTAAAGCAAACACATTTGCCTGCTGGCTGTTATTCATTTGCAACAAATACCACTTTACTATGTGCTACTGGGTAGGGACAAAAAAGGTTCGCGAGGAAATGCTGCGAAGATTGCAGCAACAACCCGATGATGAGATTGCACAATTGTTTTACAAAACTTTCGTGGGGCAATCCACAGCAGAGTTTAAAGAACATTACGTAGCCATTGCAAAAGCAAATCCCGAGCTCTCTGTTATGGTTGCCGACGAAAAGAAAAACATCCATTTCAGAACCATGACCTGGGGGCTTCCCTGGAGTTATCAGGATAAAAAAACAGGAAAATCCTATTCCAGGATCATGATCAATTCAACCTGCGAAAAAGTTTTCTTCGTGCACAAGGATATCATTTTTAAAAAACGGTGTGTTATTCCATTGGATGGATATTATGAATTCTTTCATTTCGGCAGCGATGTTTACCCCCATTTTATGTTTCCGGTGGAAGGGTTGTTTTATGCAGCCGGTGTTTGGGAAGAAGTGGCAGATACAGAAACAGGCGAGATCAGGGAGGTATTCTCCATTATTACCACACCGCCCAATGAACTTGCCCAAAAGTTGCATAACAATCCCAAAGCACCCAACGGCCCCAGGATGCTCATGATCCTTCCGCACGATAAAATTGCGCATTACCTGAATCCTTCCATTGGCAAAGATGATCTGAAAGAACTTTTTCATCCGTACCCGGAATCGAAAATGGATGCTTATCCCACCCCACGTTTTCTCCGAAAGGAGTTTGCAGGGAAAATAAACACCGAAGAGGTACGAAAAAGAATTGATTATCCTGAACTGTTTTTTGCCTGAACCCATGGTGGATAGAATTGTTAATAGAGGGTTATGAGCGATTTACTACCCCGAGAGAGAAAAACATTTATCCTGCACATTTCCTATTCATTCCTGGAAGGGATCATTGCCGGGTTGATCATTCTCAATGAGTTTGTTTTTGTGAAAAGCCTGCTGGGTTCCAACTACCAGCTTGCGGTGCTTTTTCAGTTCAGCATGGCTGTTTTTCTGCTGCTCATTTTTATGAATGAATGGCTGAAAAGGATCCGCAATAAAAAGGGTATGCTGCGCAAAGCAGCAATTCTGACCCGGCTGCCATTGATTTTGATCTTTTTCTTCCCCCGGAGTGCCGATCAGCTGGGGGGCGATTCCATTTATCATTACGTGTTTTTGTTGGTTTTCCTCATCTACTATATGGGGAATACGGTAATATGGCCTACCATCAACCTCTTTCTGAAAACCTCCTACCGCCACGAAAATTTCAGCAGGCTTTACAGCTACGCTACTACGCTCAATAAAATAGTGATGATGGTAACCACTTTTTTCTATGGCTGGTTGCTGGATGTGGACAATTATGCTTTCGTGTATGTACTCCCAGTGTCAGCATTGCTGGGCATTTCTTCGGTATTTCTGTTGTCTCTGATCCCTTACGAGGTAAAACCAGTGCAGGTGCAAATCAACGGATTGTGGCATTCCATTAAAGACTCTGCATTGGGTATGCTCAGGATCCTGAAAACCAATCGTTCATTTTTTGACTTCCAGGTGGGTTTTATGTTCTATGGTTTTGGGTTTATGGGATCTGTAACTGTAATTGTACTCTTTTTTGAATCGGGACTGGGATTAAACTATTCCAGTATTGCGTTTTACAAAAACGGGTACAATGTGCTGGCCATTCTGCTGTTGCCTTTTTTCGGAAAATTAATGGGCAGGATCGATCCCCGTAGGTTTGCTTCCATTTCCTTTTTTTCCATGTTGCTTTACATTTTGTTTCTTGCGCTCACGGAATATTACTCCGGTTATGTAGAGTTCTGGGATATCCGATTGTATTACATGCTGATCTTCTATATTATCTTTCATGGTATTTTTGCTGCCACCATGGCCCTCACCTGGTTTATTGGTTCGGCCTACTTCTGCCCGCCTGAAGAGGCCGGAAATTACCAGTCGGTTCACCTGGTCCTTACGGCAGTGAGAAGTTTATTTGCGCCTTTGCTTGGTATAGCCTTTTATGAAGCATGGGGCTTTACTGTTACGTTTATTATCGCCATGGCCAGTCTGGTTATAGGGGTTATTTACATGCTTTATTCGGAGAAAAAGGTGCAACTTCCTTTTTCCCCATGATCATATTTATTCTGCAATCAGAACCACGAAATTTTTTTAATTTAGCATACCAAACTAATAAGCATTTAAAATACATACGATATGAACTATGATTTGATTGTAATTGGGAGCGGCCCCGGAGGGTATGTGGCTGCCATTCGTGCCTCGCAGCTTGGAATGAAAGTAGCAGTGGTTGAAAAATCCGAACTGGGCGGGGTATGCCTGAACTGGGGTTGTATTCCCACCAAAGCATTGCTCAAAAGCGCCAATGTTTTTGAATACCTCAAACATGCCGGAGATTATGGGGTAACGGTTGAAGGTACCCCCAAAGCCGATCTTGCTGCCATGGTAAAAAGGAGCAGGGAGGTTGCTGCCGGAATGAGCAAAGGGATCCAGTTCCTGTTTAAGAAAAACAAGATTGAGCATATCCAGGGATTTGGAAAGGTATTGCCTGGCAAAAAGGTAGAAGTAAAAGGCGATGACGGAAAAACCACAACCTATGAAGCAAAGCATATTCTAATAGCTACCGGTGCCCGTTCACGGGAGTTGCCCAACCTGAAGCAGGACGGTGAAAAGATCATCGGGTACCGCAAAGCCATGGTCTTGGAGAAGCAACCCGAAAGTATGGTCGTGGTGGGTTCGGGTGCCATTGGATCGGAGTTTGCCTATTTCTATAATGCCATAGGTACAAAGGTTACCCTGGTGGAGTTTATGCCCACGATTGTTCCGGTTGAAGATGAAGATGTATCCAGACAACTGGAGCGTTCGTTCAAAAAATCGGGAATGAAGGTAATGACCAAATCAACGGTAGAGGAGGTGGATACTTCAGGCAAAAAGTGCAAGGTAAAGGTCAAAACCCCCAAGGGAGAAGAGATCATTGAGGCGGATGTGGTGCTTTCTGCTGTTGGAATTGCTACGAATATTGAAGGGATCGGACTGGAAGAAACGGGTATCAAAGTGGAAAAAGACAAAATAATTGTGGATGAGTTTTACCGTACCAATGTGGAAGGGTATTATGCCATTGGTGATGTGGTTTCGGGGCAGGCGCTTGCGCATGTTGCATCGGCAGAAGGAATTCTGTGCGTTGAAAAAATTGCCGGGCATCATCCTGAGCCCATCGATTACAATAACATCCCTGGATGCACCTATTGCAGTCCGGAAGTAGCATCGGTAGGGTACACGGAGAAGGCAGCCAAAGAGGCAGGGTACGAGGTCAAGGTGGGTAAATTCCCCTTTACAGCATCGGGCAAAGCCAGTGCAGCCGGAAGTAAAGATGGGTTTGTAAAGGTGATCTTTGATGCCAAATATGGTGAGCTGCTGGGCGTGCATATGATCGGGGCCAATGTTACGGAAATGATCGCCGAGGCCGTGGTAGCCCGTAAACTGGAGACTACCGGCCATGAGATCATTAAATCGGTGCATCCCCACCCCACCATGAGCGAAGCAATTATGGAAGCCACTGCGGCTGCCTATGATGAGGTGATCCACATGTAAAGATACCATTGATTTATTACGGGCTGTCCCGGTGGCAGAAGAACCTGATCCATATTCTATGTGCGGTATTTGTGGTATTTTTTCTTTTTCCGGCCCTTTGCAGGAGGTTCAGGGTGCTGTGGATGCAGCCCTGGAAGCATTGAAAAACAGGGGGCCGGAAGTTCAGGCCAGTCATCTGCACAAAAATGTGATCCTGGGGCATACCCGCCTTTCCATTATAGATACCTCAGAGGCTGCCAATCAACCTTTTTCGGATGAGTCGGGTCGTTATGTCATCGTTTACAACGGTGAGATCTATAATTTCAGGCAACTGCGCCAGATCCTGATTTCAAAAGGAGTGGATTTCAGAACAAGTAGCGATACCGAAGTATTGCTGAAATGGCTCATGGAAAAAGGCCCTGAAGGGATAAAAGACCTACAGGGATTTTTTGCTTTTGCCTTTTTTGATAAAGCAGAAGGAACATTGCTCATGGCCAGGGACAGGTTTGGGAAAAAACCACTGATCTATCATCACGACGGACAAAAGCTCGTTTTTGGTTCGGAAATGAAGGCATTGTTTCACCTGGGCATTCCCAGGGAGATTGATCCTGTCTCGTTGCAGATCTATTTCCAGCTTAATTATATCCCCGCTCCGTGGAGTGTGTATAAAAATGTAAAAAAATTACTCCCCGGTTATTATCTGCTGGCAGACCAGCATGGGATAAAGCAGCACAGGTATTATGAAATACCAATAGCAGAGCAGCATGCCACCCGGCTTTCTTACAGCCAGGCAATGGATCAGCTAAAGGAGAAAATGGAGGCCGCGGTAGTGAAGAGGCTCATAGCTGATGTGCCCCTGGGGGCATTCCTGAGTGGGGGTATTGACAGCAGCGTTGTTGTAGCTCTTGCTTCCCGGCATGTTGAGAAACTGAAAACATTTTCCATTGGCTTCAAAGATGAGCCCCTGTTTGATGAAACAAAGTATGCTCAAAATGTGGCCCGAATGCACCATACGGAGCATACGGCTTTTTCGCTCACCAACAATGATCTGCTGGATTGCCTTTACGATGTGCTGGATTATACCGATGAACCCTTTGCCGATTCTTCAGCCCTGGCAGTATATATTTTAAGCAGGGAAACCCGGGGCAAAGTTACGGTGGCCCTTTCGGGCGATGGGGCTGATGAGATGTTTGCAGGCTACATCAAGCACATGGCGCATTTCAGAATGATGCAGGGTGGGGCAGGGGTATGGCTACTCAGGCATTTTCATCCCTTACTGGCACCATTGCCCCAGTCGCGCAACTCATTCCTGGGAAACAAGGTTCGGCAGCTATACCGCTTTGGAAAAGGTGCCGGCATGTCGCCTGCACAAAGATACTGGCGATGGGCAGCATTTGAAGGAGAGGATTATGCCCTGGGATTGCTCAATGATGCTGGTGCCGGCAGTGAATACAACGACCGGAAAACATTTCTTACCAGTTCTGCACACAATGATGATTCAATGAACGGGATTCTCCTGAATGATATGCAGCTGGTGCTTCCCAACGATATGCTCACCAAAGTTGACCTGATGTCCATGGCCAATTCCCTGGAAGTGCGGGTCCCTTTTCTGGATCATGATGTGGTAAACCTGGTATTTTCCATGCCGGACCATTACAAGATCGATGCTACAGGAAGAAAGCGGATATTGAGGGATGCATTCAGGGATGTGCTGCCCCCCGAGTTGTATCACAGGCCCAAACAGGGCTTTGAAGTACCTTTGCTACCCTGGTTCAGAAAGGAATTGAAGGATCAGATCCTTAATGGTTGGCTGAATGATGATTTTGTCAGAGAGCAGGGTCTGTTTAATGGAAAAGTTATTAACAAACTGAAAAGAAAACTATTTTCATCCAACCCTGGTGAAATTCATGCTCAGATCTGGGCTCTGGTAGTTTTTCAGCATTGGTACAAGAAATATCACATTCAGTTTTAACTGTTTTATTTAACGTTTGAGCGATTTTTTTTGTAATATTGCATAGAAAAACAGCTTATTCAACTAAAATAATGCTTGATGCCACGAATACTACGCATTCTAAACAGGTTTAACCTTGGAGGCCCTACTTATAACGCGGCTTACCTCACCAAATATATGGGGCCCGATTATGAAACCCTTTTGGTGGGTGGCCTCAATGATCCCAGTGAAAAGAATTCCGAATATATAGTAAACCAGCTGGGGATAGAACCCATGATTATTCCCCAGATGCGTCGTCAGATCTCCCCCGTATCCGATTATAAGGCTTATCAGAAGATTAAAGAACTCATCCGGAAATTTAAACCGCAAATCGTGCATACGCATGCATCCAAGGCAGGTGCTCTTGGACGACTGGCTGCTTTGAATATGGATGTTCCCGTAATTGTGCACACGTTTCACGGGCATGTTTTTGATGCTTACTTTGGTCACTGGAAAACCTCTTTTTATAAATCCGTTGAAAGAAGCCTTGCCCGAAAAAGCAGCAGGATCATCGCTGTAAGTGAAATACAAAAAAAAGATCTTACTGAGAAATATCAGATTTGTCAGGAGGACAAGGTAAGTGTAATTCCGCTGGGATTTGACCTCTCTAAGTTTCGCGAGAACATGGATGAGAAGCGAATGATGTTCAGAGCGAAGTATAGCATTGCTGATAACGAAATCGCAATAGGTTTAATTGGACGTGTGGTGCCTATAAAAAACCATACCATGTTTATTGATGTCCTGAAAATTTTAAAGCAAAAAACCAACAAAAAGATCAGGGCATTTATCGTGGGAGATGGAGAATCGATGAATTTCATTAAGCAGAAGGCATCTCACCTTGGGATTGACTATGTGAATGGAGTTTCGGATTACAAACCTGCAACACTCACTTTTACCAGCTGGATGACCGAAATGGACCAGGTAAATGCAGGCATGGATATTATTGCATTGACATCGCTCAATGAAGGAACCCCGGTAAGCCTCATTGAGGCACAGGCAGCCGGTCGTCCGGTTGTGTCGACCCGGGTTGGGGGAATTGAAAATGTTGTGGTAGAAGGACAAACGGCATTGCTATCTGCCGGAACAGATGCTGCTTCCTTCGCTGATAAGCTTCTTCAGCTGATTGAAGATGATCAGATGCGCAACACCTTTTCCAGGAACGGATGGATACAGGTAGGAGAAAAGTTCCACTTTTCCAGGTTGGTAAGGGATATGGATGTGCTATACAAAGAACTGCTGGGAACCGGTTCTGCAATTCCAGAAAAAGCAATTGCCGTTTAATACCTGCCATTGCCTGCTCAGGAGAATGAATCATAATATGCAGGGTAAAATTGACAGGGTTATTTATGTAAGCCAGACATACAAATGTTTAAATCCAGATACTATTACGGTCTGTGTTTCGTTTTAAATCCTGTTACAAGCTGATTTTACTACTGTTAAAAACAAACAATTTTAATTTTTTGAACCAAAGCTTTTGTTAAATTTGCAGATTAATTCAAACAGCATAAATTGCATTTTTATTTATTGCTGAAAATTGATCAACACAGATAGTCAGGAAAAACCTGAACATCCCTTTGGTCCAACATTTAAGGAAAAAAAGCCATACCTCAAGTGAACAAATCCTGGGCAATTATTTTACTACTTTTTGTTTTTTCGTCCTGCCAGATATTGAATCCGGAACGTATGCTGCGCACTCCCACGGGTTATGAATATGCCACATTCCCCGAAGAGCCTGTTGCAGAAGAATACAGACTTGCACCCAATGATGAGTTGTATTTCAGGTTGTTTACCAATGACGGTGAGCGCCTTATCGATCCTGTTTCTCCAACCATACAACAGCTCAGAGGCGAGCAGAATTACCTGATTGAATTTGACGGCACTGTTAAGCTTCCTGTTTTAGGAAGAACTTTGTTAAGCGGAAAGACCCTGCGGGAAGCAGAAGTCTACCTCGAGCAGGAATTTTCAAAGTATTACAACAGTCCCTTTGTAAGATTAAGAGTTACCAATCACAGAGTTACGATATTTCCCGGAGGAAGAGGGGGCACTTCGAGGGTCGTTTACCTGGAAAACACCCATACCAACCTTTTTGAGGCCCTTGCCATGGCAGGGGGTATAGCAGATGGACGTGCAAACCGTGTTAAACTGATCAGGGGAGATCTGAGAAACCCCCAGATCTTTCTCATTGACCTCTCAACCATTGATGGTGTTCAAAATGCTGATATGATCCTTCAGGCCAATGATATTATTTATGTTGAACCAAGAGAAAGGGTTCCACAGCGGATCCTGGAAAATGTTACACCCTATCTTTCTCTTGTAACAACAGCTTTACTGGTTTATTCTTTGTTTAGATAAATTTATGACAAACCCGGCGGTAAAAAAGATATCATCCATAAACGACGAACTTGATATAAAGCTGTTCTTTTATATCGCAAAGAGGAATATTCTTTTTCCCGTTGTATTTGTGATTATTGCACTCACCGGAGCTTGGTTATACCTTCGTTATACGCCTCCCATTTATCAGACATCCGCCATTATTCAAATGGGTACACAGAGTCAGGCATCAAGAATATTGCCCATGGTCAACATTTATGATGAAGATATGGCCAAACAGATTGAATTGATGCGATCATCGGTTTTTTTGCAGAGGGCTTTATCCAAGCTTCCCCTGGAGGTTTCCTATTATTCCAAAGGAAGAGTACTTAACCATGAATTGTACCGCAACGCCCCGTTTACGGTAGATGCCATTGTAAAAAACCCTGCAATTTATGGTGTTCCTGTTTATATTGATTTTGTAAGCCGTGAGAGCATTGTTCTCTCTTACACTATCAGAGGACAATTATACAGACACGAGATAAACCTGAATGGCCGGAGCACTTTGCCGGAAATGGATATTCTCATCGATATTCACAACTATAGCGTTATCCGCGAGCAGCAAAGCCTATTCAGCAGAAATTCATATTTCTTTGTGCTCAATAACCCTGAAACCATAGCCTCATCCTATAGCAGGGATATCAGGATCAATGTATTGAGTTCTGCAGCCAAGACCATTCAGATAAGTTATCAGGGCACAAATGCACAAAAAGCATCGGATATAGTCAATGTAATAGCTGAAGAGTTCAGTATTTACGACCTTGAAAAAAAGGCTGAAAGTGCTAACAATATTCTTGAATTCATTGATCAGCAACTGGATTTGCTTTTCAGGACTTTGTCTGATTCAGAGATTGAACTGGAGCAGTTTAAAAAAGAACATGGTATCGATGAAGTAACTATGTTACCCCTGCCAACCTTGCATGGCAGGGTTGCAGAGATCGAAAACCAGATTATAATGCTGCAACTGGAGTATAATATTTTTACAGAGATTGAGAAAAGCCTGCAGGCAGATGAAGATGTGGATATTTACCGGTTGATTGCCATTCTGGCTGGGAGTGAATTTAGTGGTGTTGTATCCAGAATGTTGCAAACACTTCAGCAATTGCTTGTTGAAAGAGAGGAATTACTTTATCAGGTTACCCCTGAAAGCAGGCAGATACTGGCACTGAACCATCAGATCAATATCCAGAAAAAGATGCTTATTGAGAGCATCTCTACCCTGAAAAACAATCTTGATAACCGGATAAGTGACCTCAGTGATAGAATCAGAAACTATGAGGAGTATCTGATGAGCCATGGGGGACGCTACAGCATGATAGAATACAGCATGTTGCAAAGAACACATTCTATCAACGAACGATTTTACAATCAGCTGGTGGAGAAAAAGGCTGAATACTCCATATCCAAAGCGGGATTTGTATCACAGAGTGTTATTCTTGAACGGGCGCGTGTTCCAGGCCAACCCATTTCTCCAAAACCACGCAGTATTTATGCATCCAGTCTTCTTGCAGCCCTGTTCCTGGGAATTGGGGTGTTTCTGCTGAAGTATTTATTCTACAATGAGATACCCTCTTTGCACGATATCCTGAAGTATACTCAATCGCCTGTAATCGGGGTAATCCCAAAGTATAAGAGTGAAATTCCTCCCAACCAGCTTCTGGTTCTCAAAAAACCCAAATCCCTCATTTCAGAGGCATTGCGGGCTATCAGGACCAATCTGCAATTTATCAACAACGATCCTGGCCCCAAGCTTGTTGCCGTTACATCTACCATCTCAGGTGAAGGGAAAACCTTTTTTGCCATGAACCTGGCAGGTATCCTGGCATTTAGCGACAAAAAAGTAATTGTCATTGACTTCGATATGCGTAAACCCAAGATCCATCTTGGCTTTAACGTAGAAAATATCAAGGGTGTCAGCACAATTCTTTCCAATATTGACGATGTGGATGATTGCATACAGCCCTCAAAAGTCAAAAATCTTGATTTTATTACCGCAGGGCCCGTACCACCCAACCCGTCTGAGTTGATCCTTACCCCAAGAATGGATGAAATGATCAATTATCTGCAGACAAAATATGATTATGTAATTGTGGATAATCCACCTGTAGGTATAGTTACCGACGGGATGAAGAGTATCCTCATGGCTGATTATCCCATCTATATTTTTAAGGCCAATTACTCCAAGCGGATGTTTATTCAGAATGTGAACAGGCTTGTGTCAGAAAGCCAGATCAATAAACTCTCAGTGGTGCTTAATGCTGTTGATAAAGAATACTCCAGTTATGGGTATGACAAAGGGTACTCTTATGGATATTACTATGGTGGATATGGATCAGATTATGGTTATTATGATGATTCAGGGATGACCACACAAAAGAATATCTGGGGCAGGATAAGAAGACTGTTGAAAAGATGATTACTTTAACATAACAAAAGATAAACAAATCAAGAATGCAAATTATTGAAACCGGATTCAGAGGATTATTTGCGATAGAGCCGAAAGTTTTTAAAGATCACAGGGGTTACTTTCTGGAATCCTGGAATAAAAACACTTTCAGTGAACATGGAATCAAGGAAGATTTTGTTCAGGATAATGAATCTTTGTCTTCGGCCCATGTTTTAAGGGGAATGCATTTTCAAATGCCTCCCTGGGAGCAGGGAAAACTTGTGAGGGTGATCAAAGGATCGGTAGTTGATGTGGTGGTAGATCTGCGCAAGGCGGAGCCTACCTATGGTCAGCACTTTAAATACACCCTTACTGAAGAAAAGAAGAATATGCTCTGGATTCCCCCCGGATTTGCCCACGGTTTTCTTACCCTGGAAGAAAACACCGTTTTCTTTTATAAATGTACCAAGGTATACAATAAAGAGTCGGAGGCATCCATTGCTTGGTTTGATCCCGATCTTGGCATTGATTGGGGCATTAAAGAACCCATTGTTTCTGAAAAAGATAAAGTTGCACCATTTTTAAAGGATTTTATTAGTCCTTTTTAAATCATCCGGAAATTCATATAAAAGCACGTAATTAATGACTGATAGCCTGATCTTCATTTACAGCCTATTTTTCATCTCAGCACTGATTTTTTCGCTTATTATCAACAGATTTCTGTTGAAATTTGCCCGAAACCTTGGTATTCGTAATACCAGTGAAACTATAATACGATGGAGCAGTACCTCTAAACCTGCCCTGGGAGGGATCTCCTTTTACATCATCTTTTTATTTTCAGTAATCTGTATTTCGTTTCTTATTCCTGCCTATCAGGAGTTTTTTAATCTGCAGACACTGGGTATCCTGGTTGTTGCAACAATCGGGTTTTTAACAGGGTTGTTTGATGATGCTTATAACACACATCCCTGGATTAAATTCTTTTCTCAGCTTTTGTGCGGGGTCATTCTTATTTTTACAGGTACGTACATTACTATTTTTGAAAGTCAGCTGCTCAATTACAGTATTACCTTATTCTGGGTAGTTGGGATGATGAACAGTATCAATATGCTCGACAATATGGATGGGATCACCACCATTGTCTCGCTGTCGGTAGCTGTAATTATTTTTACAGGTTTAATGCTCAGGGAAGAATGGATGAATCCGCTTTTGATCATTGTAATTGGTCTGATGGCTGTTTTGCTGGGCTTTCTGTATTACAACTGGAACCCCTCCCGCATGTATATGGGAGATACCGGCAGTCAGTTTCTGGGGGTTTTACTTGCCAGCCTGGGGATTAATTTTTTCTGGAACGGAGCCGGTTTTTCTATGGAGAGTTCTTCACTTATGCGGTTTCTTTCTGTTGCCATTGTGTTTGCTCTTCCCATAATTGATACCACTACCGTGTTTTACAAGCGTATTGCCCGGGGCAGGTCTCCTTTTATCGGAGGGAAGGACCATACTACCCATCATTTATCCTACCTTGGGTTGAATGATAAACAAGTAGCACTGGTGTTTACCGCTTTATCCCTGGTTTCATTTTTCCTGGCTGTCTCCATGACTCACTTTGTTCGAACCTGGCAGGTTTTTCATCACATTCTGTACGGTAGTTTTTTCCTGGTTGTTTTCCTGTTTTTATTTATTGT
>SLIL01000459.1 GCA_007135645.1 Bacteroidales bacterium | reverse complement strand
CAAATTCACTTCCCAATGGAAATTTGCCCTGGGAGAACATGAAGGGGCCAATGAGCTTGCATATGATGATTCGCAATGGCAAACAATTGATCTGCCACACGACTGGAGCATCACAGAGCCATATCATATAGATAACCCCGGGGGGCACGGCACGGCCTTTATGATCGGGGGGATTGGCTGGTACCGGAAATCATTTCACTGGCCCCGGGAAAATGCCGGAAAAAGGGTAGAGACCACCTTTGATGGGGTTTACCAGAACAGCACCGTATGGATCAACGGTAAGGAACTGGGCACTCGCCCTTTTGGCTATATTACCTTTAAATATGACCTTACTGACTGGATCAAACCCGGTGAAACCAATGTAATAGCGGTAAGGGTTGATAATTCTGATCAGCCAAATTCAAGATGGTATTCCGGTTCGGGTATTTACCGGAATGTATGGCTAACCACTACTTCCAAAACCTTTATTGATCCATGGGGGGTGTTTATTACTACCCCCCAGGTTAGTGATCATTCGGCTACCATCAGGCTGGAATCCCAGGTACGGAATCAGAATGACCATTCTGCTGAGATCACCGTATTGTCTGAGATTTTTTCTCCCCAGGGCAAAAGGATCCTGCACAACTCAAAAGAGTTGAACGTAGGGGCTCAGGATGAAACAGCTTTTTCAGTTGAATTTGAGACCAATGACCCCCAATTATGGTCAGTATCAGACCCTTCACTCTATTTCATAAAGCAAACCATCATCAGCAACGGAGAAAAAATTGATGATTATCTTACTCCCTTCGGCATTCGTACATTCCATTTTGATCCTCAGTTGGGGTTCTTCCTCAATGGCGAATCCATGAAAATCAAAGGAGTGTGTATGCACCATGATCTGGGTGCTTTGGGTGCAGCGGTCAATGTAAGGGCCATGGAAAGGCAGCTGGAGATCCTGCGCGATATGGGGGTGAACGCGATCCGCACTGCCCACAACCCGCCTGCTCCTGAGCTGTTGCACCTGTGCGACCTGATGGGTTTTCTGGTAATGAACGAAACCTTCGACGAATGGAAGCTGCCCAAAACAAGCTATGGCTATTCTGTTTTCTGGGATCAATGGCATGAGCAGGATCTGCGCGATCATATCCTCCGGGATCGTAACCATCCCAGCGTGATCATCTGGAGTATCGGGAACGAGATACTGGAGCAGTGGCAACCTCAGGGTACTGCCATGGCAAAGCACCTGGCGGGGATTGTGCGCGAACTTGACCCCACAAGGCCTATCACAGCCGGGAATAATGAACCCACCCCCGATAATTCACTGATCAAAAGTGGCATGATGGACCTGATAGGGTATAATTACAAGCATGAATCCTTTGCCGACTTCCCTGATCTATTTCCCGGAGAATCCTTTATTGCCGCCGAGACCACCTCTGCACTGGCTACCCGTGGCAGTTACGATCATCCTTCCGACAGCATCAGGGTCTGGCCCTACCGGTGGGATGAGAAATTTCTCGACGGAAATCCCGATCACACCTGCTCCGCTTACGACAACTGCCACACCCCATGGGGTTCGTCTCATGGTGCAAGCTGGAAGCCCATTAAGAAGTATGATTTCCTCTCCGGATTATTTATCTGGACAGGATTTGATTACCTGGGCGAGCCCACACCCTATGAATGGCCCTCAAGGAGTTCCTATTTCGGAATTGTTGACCTTGCTGGTTTTCCCAAAGATGCTTTTTACATGTACAAAAGCGAATGGACAAGCGATATCGTATTACATATCTTCCCCCACTGGAACTGGCAGCCCGGCCAGGAGATTGATATCTGGGCCTATTACAATCAGGCCGATGAGGTGGAATTATTTCTGAATGGTACATCCCTTGGCATCAGGGCCAAACAGGAGGATGACCTGCACGTAAGCTGGAGGGTGCCTTTTGAACCCGGAGCTGTTAGAGCAGTCTCACGCAAAAACGGACAAGTCGTTAAAGAAAATGAGATCCACACCGCCGGTGACGCAGCCCGAATGAAGATCACTGCCGACAGGAGCCTGATAAAAAGCGGGGGAGAAGACCTTTCATTTATTACCATAGATATCGTGGATAAAAACGGAAATATGGTGCCTTTTGCTGATAATAAGGTGGTTATATCCATTGAAGGAGATGCATCCATAGCCGGGGTGGATAATGGAGATCAAACCAGTCATCATGATTTTCAGGGAAATACCATCAAGGCATTCCATGGTAAGTGCCTGGCCATTATCAGGTCAGGGAAAACAAATGGCAGGATAAAGGTGCTTTTTGAGTCAGAAGGATTGCCATCTGAAACCATTACACTCAATGTTAATTAATTGAATCATCCATCCTATAAACCTTTAAATTAAAAAAAATGAAGAGACAACTTTTTAAAAATCATTTTGGTAAAATTTTTCTGGCCTTGATTGCTGTTTATCTGGCAGGGCCGGTTACAGCACAATTACAGAACATGAATATTCTTAACGAACCGCTGGACATCTCTGAAGATTTCCGTTCTTTCAGAAATACGTATTATTTTGCCGACAGGCTGGTGGATTTTGATCCCGAGACTGCTACAGGTAAAATTGTTTATGAACGGCACAATTATGAAACCCGTAAGGCTTTCAGCAATATGGTGGCAGCACTTATCCCTGCCGATGCCAACGAATTCCCGGCTTCTGAATACGAGGCCTCGCCCACTTTGCCTTTTCAGGTAGATTTTATTTCTTCACGCACAGTACGTATCAGGGCCAACTCCGGCTTTGTAACACCTCAGGTTGCTGCAGAACCCTCGTTGATGCTTGTAAACAACGACATGCCTCCCAGCACCGAATGGCAATACTCAAGGGGTGAAAACAAGCATATCTACACCAGCCCTCATGCCCGGTTGGTTATATCAGAGAACCCCTGGAAAATTGAACTGTTCGATGAAAACGGCCGGTTGCTTACCAGTACCAATCATAAGTCAGACAACGTTACCACCTGGACCCCCATCATGCCCTTTTCATGGGTACGCAGGGCCTCCGACTATACCCGCAGCTTTAACGCAGCGTTTAACCTGCAGCCCGGTGAAAGGATCTTTGGCTTTGGTGAACAGTTTACCGAATTCAACAAAAGGGGCCAGAAAGTAGTATTGTGCACTACCGACCCCAATGGTACCCAGAATGAAACAGTTTACAAGCCCATTCCCTTTTTCATGAGCAGCAGGGGGTACGGCATGTTTATGCATACTTCAACCCCTATAACCGCTGATATTGGCAAATACTTCAGTGGGGTAAATTCCATTATGATAGGCGACGAGGATCTGGATATTTTCCTTTTTGCTGGCGAGCCCAAGGACATTCTTAATGAATATACCAATGTTACCGGAAAACCCGATATGCCGCCGCTCTGGTCATTTGGTTTCTGGATGAGCAGGATTACCTATTTCTCTGAAGCTGAAGGGCGCGAGGCGGCCCGATTGCTTCGCGAGCACCAGATCCCTGCCGATGTGATTAACTTTGATACGGGTTGGTTTGAGGTAGACTGGCGTTGCGACTACGAATTTGCCCCTTCACGCTTTGATGATGCAGAGAAGATGATCGCCGATCTCAAAGCCGACGGGTTCCATACCTGCCTCTGGCAGCTGCCCTATTTCACTCCCCGCAACAGGCTTTTCCCCGAAATTGTGGAGCAGGGACTGTTTGTAAGAAATGCAAAGGGCAATATTCCTTTTGAGGATGCCATCCTTGATTTTACCAATCCTGACGCTATTGCCTGGTACGAAGGAAAGATTGAAGGGCTTCTGAGAATGGGCGTAGGCTCCATAAAGGTTGACTTTGGTGAGGCTGCTCCCTACAACGGAATTTATCACAACGGGCGCACCGGGTTCTACGAGCACAACCTTTACCCCCTTAGATACAACAAGATTGTTGCTGACCTTACCAGAAAAATCACCGGAGAAAACATTATCTGGGCCCGCAGCACCTGGGCTGGCAGCCAGCGTTATCCCCTGCACTGGGGTGGTGATGCCGAGCCTACCAATTCGGGGATGAAAGCTACCCTGCGTGGCGGTTTGAGCCTGGGATTGACAGGATTTACCTTCTGGAGCCATGATGTTGGCGGGTTTATCCAGAAAACACCTGAAGATGTTTACCGTCGCTGGCTTGCCTTTGGCGTCATGTCTTCACATACCCGCGCCCATGGCCATCCACCCAAGGAGCCCTGGGAATACAGTCCTGAATTCCTTGATCTGTTCAGGCATGCCATGAATACCCGCTACAAGATGATGCCCTACATCTATGCACAATCCAGGTATTCCATTGATCGTGGCCTGCCCCTGATGCGCGCATTGTTTGTCGAGTATCCCAATGACCCCGGCACATGGCTCATTGATGACCAGTATATGTTTGGTTCTGAATTCCTGGTAGCCCCCTTGTTTGAAGAAGTGGAATCACGCGATGTATATCTGCCCGGAGATCACAAATGGATCGATTACCAGACAGGAAAAGTTTACAATCCTGGCTGGAACCACATTGAAGCTGGTGAGATCGCTGCTGTGATCCTGGTAAGGGATGGCGCTGTGATACCTCATATTGCCCTGGCCCAGTCAACCCGTGATATGGACTGGTCGAACATTGAGCTCAGGGTATTTGCTGATGAAGCAACCAATACCACGGGTATGGTCTGTCTGCCATCAGATAATAAACTTGAGAAGGTTAGCCTTACCCGAAGGGGTGAAGAATACAGGCTTGACTCAAATCCCTTTGGAAGAAAATCTAATCTTACTGTTACAAGAGCAGTGATTAAAAGATAAAGTAGTTTTGAATGTTAGAGTTGATTGAGTGTTGAATAGTTGGAGAAAGGGCCGGCATTCCTGAGATCAGGAGTCCGGCCCTCTTCTTATTCCGGTAAGATTAGTTTTTTGATTGCTGTTTCGCTATTCGATCATTGTCCAGTCAAAAACCACCCCTATGTATTCATCGCTTTTGTCTCTTAAACCTTCATAGGCCTCTTTGGCATTCATCGGAGAAAGGTTATGGGAGAAGAATGGCTGGATGATCAGCCGTTTTTCGGCTATCAGGTTCATAATGATCTCAGCATTTCTTTCAATGGAATGCTTGTTGAAATCATCCTGATGCGTGGGCAGGATAAACTCCAGCGCCCCTTTGAGGGAGTGGTTGAAGGGGATGTAGTGGAAATTCCCGAGAAAACCTGTAAGGTTGGTTTCATAGGGTGCACGCGGGCTTCCCAGCAAAATGATCTCTCCATTCAATCCCACGCACGATGCGGTTTCATTCACTACCTGGGCATTTCCAGAGGCATCGATAAAGGTATTCACCCCTTTGTTGCTGGTTAGGCTCATTACGGCATCCCTCAGGTTTTCCTTTGCGGGGTTTACCATGTGCTGAATACCACACTTCCTTGAGATGGACAGCCTTTTTTCGTTGATATCGCTCACGATCACTGTTGCTCCCTGCAGCCGGGCCAGCTGTGCTGCCAGATTGCCTATAACTCCCTGCCCGGTTACCAGCACGTAATCCCCAAGTTCAATTTTTGAAACCCTCAAAGAGGTGAGAGCAATGGTGGCCATATGGGTAAAGCTTGCCCATTGAGGGTTTATGCCCTGGGGCAGTTTTACGCATACTCCGTGCCAGCGGTCGAGGGTGTTGAGTTTGTAAAAGCGGGAATGTGTGCTGTAGGTATACACGAGATCTCCTATGTTTACTTTCTTCACTGCTTTCCCTATTTGCACTACCTCTCCAATGCCGGTATATCCGGGCGAGTTGGGAAACGGAAACCATCCCTCAAGCCCTGAAAGGCATGCAAGCTCGGTACCTGCACTCAGGTGAGTGTAATGATTTTTTACGATTACATCATGGTCATTTTCAATGGTCATGTCGTCATCGTGTTCAACGAACTGGATGTCCCATTTTCCACTCACCCATATTTTTTTATTCTTCATATCTTTCAGTTTTTATAGTTCTATATTTTCAATTTTTCATGACAGTTTCCAACTCCTCGCTTCCTACTTCCCACTTCGGACTTCCAACTTCCAACTACTTCCTCCTTGCCAGTTCTTTCTCAATGTTCAAAACCATGTTGTCGTTAAGCTTGTAAAATATCAGCAGAAAAGCAGAGAACAGGGCTATTATCCCGGGAATGATACTGATGGCAAGCCGGATACCCTGTATGGATGATTCAGGTTGGGGCTGATCAGCAACAAACCCGTACCATGACAACAACGACATTACAATGACACCACCCAGGGCAAATCCGGTTTTCTGGGCAAAGGTTGCAGCCGAATAGATCAACCCCGTGGCCCTTCGGCCGTTTTTCCACTGCGAGTAATCGGCGGTATCAGCCAGCATAGACCATAAAAGGGGCATTGTGGGGCCCGAAGCAAGTGAGAAAATGATCTGGGCAGCATAGATCAGCACAATGTCCTCTGGGCCTGCAAAGTAAAAAGCAAAGGAGGAGAAAGCAATGATCACCAGGCAGATAATAAACAGTTTTTTCTTACCCAGAATGGAAGACAACCATTTGGTAGGCAATACGCCCAGCAAAACAAACACCGTACCTATGGCCATAAAGGTTCCCATTTGTCCTTCCCTGTTCAGGTAATACTTGAAGAAATAGGCAATGTCAGCACTTCTTATGGCAATATAGATAAGGCAGGACAGAGATACCAGGAACAGGATGATCCAGGGTTTGTTGCCCATAAGGTCTTTCAGGTCACTTTTCAGGCTGCTTTTATATGCGGGGTCAGCTTTCACCCTTTCTCTTACAGAAAAGAAGGAGATCAAAAAGAAAACAACACTGATAAAGGCGAAGATCCCCATGGTAAGCTGATACCCTTTGGCGGCATCGTCCACACCCAGTTTTCGCACCATAGGAATGATTAACAGCTGGACCGAAAATCCGGCAGCATAGGCAAAAACAAATTTGTAGGAAGACACACTGGTGCGCTCACCCGGATTGGGAGAGATTACCCCGATCATGGAATTGTAGGGGATCATGATGGCGGTGTAAATGACCATCATGAAAGAATATGTGATGTAGGCATAAATGATCTTTCCGGCATCGGAGAAGCCCGGTGTGGTAAACATAAGTACAATGCCCAGCCCGTAAGGTACAGCAAACCAAAGAATAAACGGCCGAAACTTGCCCCACCGGGTGTTGGTACGGTCGGCAATCATCCCCATGATGGGGTCGGTAAAGGCATCGAAGATCCTCACCACTCCAAACATCAATGCCACCGAGGCTGCGGTGAGCCCGAAAGTATCGGTATAAAAAAACGGCAGGAAGAACATCAGTGTCTGCCATACAATACTGGAGGAGTATTCTCCCATGCTGAATCCCAGTTTTTCTTTTACGGTTACTTTTGACATTTCTTTGTTGTTTAGTTAATGAGTTATTTTTGATTTTTGATTTATGATTTATGATTTTTGAATTATGAATTATGAATTATGATTTATGATTTATGAGGTATTTGGTAAATAGGTTATTGGGTTATTAGGTTATTGAGTTATTTGGTTGTTGATAATCCGAATAAATTCAATAAGTTGCGAGCTCCCCCTCTTAGGGGGCCGGGGGGTATTGCACAATTCAGAGCAATTCATCATTCATCATT
>SLIL01000044.1 GCA_007135645.1 Bacteroidales bacterium | reverse complement strand
CTCCATTTTCTTAAAAACCTGCCAATGCGGGTTACTCTGGGATCATCACTTGTGGCTTGTTTTACGTGCTCATGCTCATTTTCCTTCATCGTCCTGAACTTGTAGCAGGTAAATGATTTCCCGTCAATACGGGTCCGTCTTTGTTTAAAGATCAATCTGCCATTTTTGCCAGGCAACGACAGCAGGTATAAAATAGCCGAAACCCATGAAACCACAAAAACAATAACAAATAGCGATGCAAGAATATCAAAGCCTCTTTTAAGCAAACGGTTGTACCAGAAGCTCAATGGCCCGGGATGGATCTGCATCACAGGCAGGATGCCATAGTTGATCATCTCGGCATTTTTATAGGAGAATCCGGCAAGGTCAGGGATAATGCGTACGTTTACCGGAAACTCAGAGATCACAGCGGTAATTTCCGGCAGTACATCTTTGGGCACACAGCCCCATGCGATGTAAACCTCATTCACCTCATTTTCCCTTATGTAATCAGCCAGATCATCCCAGCCTCCAACAATTCCCCGGTTGGTTCGCTTGTGATCATCAAAAAAGCCCAGGAAACGGTATCCATGCCACAGGTTGGTCTGAAAGTATTTTGCAAGTTCTCTTGACCTGGAGCCATATCCCAGGATAATTACATTGCGGTAGTTGTATCCCTTTTTACGGTAGTAATAAAATGCATAATACAGAAAAAACTTCCAGAAAACCAGGGCAATAAAGAATGAAGCAAACAGATATTTGAGACTGCTGCGCGGGTAATACTGCAAGGGTGTGTACTGAAAATACATCAGGAACAGGAAAAAGAAAAAGACGATGATCTTGATGTAGGTAAACAGGATTGACTTTTTTCGGGTATTACGGTCTATGTCACTGCCCCCAAACACAAAAAACAGCAGCAGCCAGCAAAAATTCAGGTAGATATAAAACAGCAGGTGTTTGTCAGAAAAATGATCGACATAGGGGTGCCTTACAATAAAAGCAGCCACAAAAAGGATATTCAGGATGAGGATATCCCCGATCAGCGATATTAAAGGTATGTATTTAGAGTACTTCAAAAAAAACGGGTATTGGTTTTCCTGTTTTACGGATTTTCAGAAGAATTGTTATGGTTTTTCTGACGGAGCAAATTTAAAAATAATCGATGATACGCCTTTGAAATTGTATCCCAGTTATGATCGTTTTTTATTTTTTCAAGATTTCTCTTCACCCACAAATCCCTCTTTTCTCTCCAGACCTGTTCATTGATGATCTTCGCTATTTCGTCGCTGTTTTTAAAGTATAATGCTTCTTCATGAAGAACAGCTCTGTTAAAATGATTATCGTGCGCACATATTACTGCTGATGCCGCCATTGCTTCCAGCAGTGAGGGGTTGGTACCGCCTGCAGAATGACCATGAAAATAACATGCCGAATGATATCTCAGGCCATTGATAATTTTTTCATTAAAAATCCCTCCCGTAAAAGTGATGCGGGGAAGATCGCCATATTTTTTCTTTAGCTTACGCCCATAGCTGTTGTTGGTATGCCCCACCACCAGCAAGGGGAGTTGGCTCTCCGATGCGAGCACTCCTTTTATGATCTCCTCCACGTGATTATCAGCCTGCATCCGGGCAATCAATAAAAAATATTTCCCGGGTTCAACCGCAAAATTATCTGGGAGTGGTGTATGGTCAACGATCTGTGCTCCATAGGAAATAAATGTGGACTCTACGTTATACTCTTCTGCAAGGAATTTCTGAATGCCGGGCGAATCTGCCACCAGATGATGGCTGCTTTTTACTGCAAGGGTTTCAGCATATTTCAAAAATCGTCTTACAGGTTTGCTGTATTTGGTTCGTTTCCACTCCAGCCCGTCCATGTTGGTAACAACAATGCTTTCTTTGGGCAACAGGCGGTGATAAATGGAATTGCTGGTATAGCCAAGCTGAAGGATGATATCAAAATTTCTTTTGCGGCTGTCCATGATGCACAAAAAATCGTAGAGAAACTGCCCTATGGTACCGGTTTTATCTTCGGGATCGTAACAATGGATTATGTTTACCCCTTGCCAGGTTTTATGCTGATACGGATGATCGTGAGAATTGTATACCCATACTTCCTCTCCCCACGAAACAAGCTTCTGGGAAAGGATCTGAGCGAATTTCTCAAACCCACCGTAATGATTTGGAACACCCCTGGTGCCGATAATACCGATTTTTGCCACTATGGTATTTTTCTGATCATTGATTTTATTAAACGAATAGCTCTTCTGGCATCAATGAAAAGACGCTTTCTGTGTATAAAAAAAGCCTTGAAAATCAGCTATATCGCTCTTTCAAGGCTGTGGTACCACCCGGAATCGAACCAGGGACACACGGATTTTCAGTCCGTTGCTCTACCAACTGAGCTATGGTACCTTGTCGTTTTGACAGTGCAAATTTAACTAAACATTTTTATCTGACAAGTTGTTTTTTTATTTTTGATGAAATTTTTCTGTAATTCCATGCGTTACTTACTAATAATCAAAAGAATAAATTTTATACTTCAAAAAACAACCTGTGCGCATGAATTTGGTGATTGACGCCGGAAACACGCTGGTTAAAGCTGCTGTTTTCGAAAAAAACGAAATGGTGGAGCTGACCAGCAGTGAAAACATCTCTGTCCGGGAGATCCATGATCTGGTGCTGGCTTACCCGGTAAAAAGTGTCATCATTTCTGATGTTTCAGATAAAACCGGAGAAATTTCGGCTGCTTTAACTTCATCTTACCCGATTATACATATGTCCGCTGAGACTCCTTGCTCTGTTACCAATGCATATACCAGCAAAGAAACACTGGGTACCGATCGCATTGCAGCAGCTAACGGGGGTGTGGCAATGTTTCCCGGGAAGAACCTTCTGGTAATTCAGGCCGGAACATGCATTACCTATGAGCTGGTAAATAAAAAAGGGGAATACATGGGTGGTGCCATCTCTCCGGGGCTGGATATGCGCTTCAGAGCACTCAATACTTTTACCTCCAGATTACCGTTAGTTAAAAAACAAGAAATTGGTTTCCTCACAGGGAACACAACAATGGACTCTATTTTATCGGGTGTAATAAATGGATGTGTTGCTGAAATTGATGGCATAATCGACCAATACAAAGAAATTTTTCCTGATATAACAACAGTTATGGGAGGAGGTGATACATTTTTTTTTGATAAAAGGTTAAAAAATAGGATATTTGCAAACGAAAATTTGGTCCTTTACGGATTGAATGTAATTTTAGAACACAATAATATACATGCTAAATAAAAAGAATAACTTGCTGGGATGGGTCTGTTTAATGGCCATATCCGCTTTATCACTGACACAAGTCAATTCCGTACAAAGCCAAAACCGCATCAACTCGCCCTATACCATGTTTGGTCCTGGTGAAGTTAAAGGCAATGAGTATTTCCGCAACCTTTCAATGGGAGGTATTTCGCAGGGATTCAGGAGCAATAGAAGCATCAACTACCTCAACCCCGCATCCTATACAGCGATAGACACCTTGTCATTTGTTTTTGAGGGGACGGTTTTCTCTCATATCTACCAGCAGCAAACGGCCACACAGGAACAAACCACGCATTACACCAACCTGGGGAACCTCAATTTTGCTTTTCCTGTTACCAGGAGGTGGAAAGTTGCCGCCGGTATTCTCCCATGGTCACAGGTTGGATACAGAATAACTGATTTTGAACAGGACGACATTAATGGTCGTATCAACTACCTGTACGAGGGCAGTGGAGGTATAAACCAGGTTTATATGGGTCATGCTTTCAGCATTTACAAAGGCCTTTCGGCAGGGATAAACATCTCTTATCTTTTCGGAAAAGCAGAAGACCGTATGCTGGCCTCCTCTGACAGTGTTGGTTTTCATCGCACTGCCTGGACATACTCTGATGAAACAGATGGCCTGATGCTTACCTATGGCCTGCAATGGGCGATCCCAATGGGCGAAACCCGCAGAATTACCCTGGGGGCCAGCTACACAGGGCCAACCCAGCTCGACATTACCCGGAACAGGTATATCACAAGAGCACTCCCCGGGGTTGGTGGAATTGACACCCTCAATGTTACAATGGGAAACAAAGGGACTATGGAGATTCCTCAAAACATTGCAGCCGGGGTATTTATGAGATTCAACAACAGAATAGCCGCCGGGCTTGATTATCAAACCCAGGAATGGAGCAGCTTCCGTACTTTTGATACCCAACACGGCTTGAATGATGCATGGCAGATTCGATCAGGGATCGTTTACAACCCAAGGGTTGAAACATTCAGCGGATTATTTACAAGGCTCGAATACCGCGCAGGGATTAGGTTTGGCCAATCTTTTCTCACCATGGCTGATAATGCCGGAACGCTTCAGGATTTTTCTGAATTTGGTGTGAGTTTTGGTGTTGGGGTCCCCTTAAGAAGATCGCTTACCGGGCTTAATCTGGGCTTTGAATATTCACGCCGCGCTGCAGACAGCAATGACCTGATCAATGAAAACTTCTTTCGCTTCAACATAGGAATCAATATTTACGAAAGATGGTTTGTAAGGAGTAGATTCTTTTAAACAATTAACTATATTTCTAATCACGGGAAATGTGCAATCACCAATCCGAAAACTTCTGCTTTTCAGCACAGTAGAAAACATTTTTTAATGTGGCACATTTCTTGCAAAATACCATTAAAACAAATAACTCTTACACACATGAAAGCAAAAAGATTTTTTTCAGTGACCCTGCTAATGAGCATTTTTCTTACGCTGAGCTTTTCGGTAAAGGCAACCAGCTGTTCTGCTTTAAATACAGAAAACCTTTCTTTGCATGAGGCAGCCGAAATGAATGCTTCTGCAAACACAATAAATTTTCAGGACAGGCCAGGTCGTTTTGGTGAGACTCCAGAAGATAGCATCCACTGTGTTCGTAATCTTTCCCTTTACCAGGAATATTACAATCAGGGCAACAGGCAACTCGCATGGGAACCATGGAGGGAAGTTTTTTTTAATTGCCCGCAGGCCAGCATGAACACTTTTATCAGGGGTGCAATACTGGTAAAAATGCAATATGCTCAAGAGACTGATCCCATTAAAAGAGATGCATGGGTGGATACACTTATGATGGTGTATGACCAAAGGATTGAATATTTTGGACATGATCCGCGCTCGCGCGAAGGACTGGTGCTGGGTCGTAAGGCTGTGGATCTTTTTCAGCTGCGTCCAAACAACGTTATGGAGATCCTGGAGCTTACCGAGCGCTCCATTGAACTTGAAGGCAATCAATCGCAGGCCGATGTATTGTTAATATTCATGCAGTCGCTCATCAGAATGGTTGAGGCAGGTGTTAAAGAAGAAACCGAGATCCTGGAAGCCTACGACATGATCATGGATATCATTGACCACAACCTGGAACACAACCCCGGCGACAGACGATTCTTTGAGCCGGCCAAAGCCAACATTGAGATCATGTTTGAACCCTTTGCAAGTTGTGAAAATATTATCACCCTCTTTGGACCCAGGTATGAAAGAAATCCTGAAGACGTAGAGCTACTTGAGCAAATTACTGATATGCTTAACAGAGCCGGATGCACCGATTCCGAGTTATACTATAGTGCCACTTTGAGTCTTCACCGTTTAAAGCCAACGGCAGAGTCAGCATTTTTAATGGGTCGGATGGAAAACACCAGCCAGAACTATCGTGAAGCAATAGGATATTTTGAGCAATCAGTTGAACTTTATGATCGTGACCAGGATAAGTTTACCGCCCTCATGCTTATGGCCGACATCAGCTTCCGTCAGCTCAGGCAATACCGTGAAGCCCGCGCTTATGCCTTAAGGGCCAGTGAAAAAGACCCTGAAAACGGAAGACCCTTTATCCTGATAGGGGAAATGTATGCTGCCACAGCAAGTCAATGTGGAGACAACGACCTTACTAAAAATGTTGCTTACTGGGCAGCAGTTGATAAGTTTAATCATGCAAGAAATATAGATGATGATCCTGCTGTACAGGAAAGGGCAACACAGCTTATCAACACTTTTAGCCAGTATTTCCCCAACAACGAGGTGATCTTCTTTTACGGACTCTCCATTGGCGACACCTATCGTGTTGAATGCTGGATCAACGAAACCACAAGAGTACGTGCAAGGTAATCATGGAATTACCCTTTAAAACATACCTTTTCAAAAGCATTGCCACCCTCATAGGGGCGGCAATGCTTTTTTCGTGCAAGCCCGATCTGCAAACCATAGAAATCATTACCAGAGATGAGAATATCCCCATAGAAACCGCTCAAAATCTGCGCATTGTTTACAGCTCCAATGCAAAGATCCAAATGATCATGGAGGCTCCGGAGATGCAGAAGTTTGAAGGAGAAAAACCTTACATGGAACTCCCTGCAGGGTTTGTCATGACTTTTTTTGATTCTCTTATGAATGAAACATCCCGTATCTCGGCTAAATATGCCATTCAGTATGAAGCAGATCAACTCATTGATGCCCGAAACGATGTGGTGGTTGAAAATGTTGAAACCCGGGAAAAACTTAATACTGAACAGCTCATCTGGGACCGGCAAAATGAAATAATTTTCACGGAGAAGTTTGTGAAAATAACAACCCCTGAAGAAGTATTGTACGGCGATGGTTTTGAATCGGATGACCGGTTTACTTCCTGGATCATTCACAATCCCCGTGGAACTTTTTATGTGGAAACCGGAGAAGAGGATCAGGAATAAGGGAATGAGTTAAAATTCAATTACCTGCAAATGAGAACACATCATCTTTTTGTATTACCTTTGCCTTAAAACCAATTCCTTTTATTTAAGTGGACATCTGGAGTATCATTCTGATCAGCATTGTTTTCTCAGCCTTTTTTTCGGGCATGGAGATTGCTTACATTACTGCCAACAAGTTAAAAGTTGAAGTCGATAAAAAAACAGGTGGGTTTTCGGCCAGAATTCTCTCCAGATTCACAAGGTCCGATTCAGGATTTATATCAACCATGCTGGTTGGAAACAACATCGCACTGGTTATTTATGGTATTTTTATCGCCATTGTTTTGCGATCTTTCCTGGAGCCCATTCTTCCCCAGGCACTGCAAAGCGACTTTGTAATTCTGTTGCTGCAAACCGTTATCTCCTCTATTATCATATTGCTGTTTGCCGAATTTCTGCCTAAAACTCTGTTTCGCATCAATGCAAACCGGATTTTGAGCGTATTTGCCGTTCCACTTTTCCTGATCTACTATTTATTATACCCCATTGTTTATATCACCCTGGGCATTTCCGACTTTATTTTAAAACGAGTCTTCAAAGTAACCATGGTCGAATCGCCCAAGTCCTTTGACAGCGTGGATATTGATAATTTTTTAAGGGAGTTTGGTGATACAGGATCTGCCAAATCCCGCGAAAGCATCGAGATGCAGATATTCAGAAATGCAATTGAATTCCCCGACATCAAGCTCAGGGAAAGTATGATCCCCCGCACCGAGATCATCGCCCTGGAGGAAAATGAGCCCCTGGAGGTGTTCAGGAAAACATTTTCGGAAAAGGGGATCTCTAAAATTCTCATTTTCCGCAAGGGGATTGATAATGTAGTGGGCTACGTTCATGCCTTTGATTTTTTTAAAAAACCAAAGGATAT
>SLIL01000010.1 GCA_007135645.1 Bacteroidales bacterium | reverse complement strand
GTTCGGGAGTTCTAAACATAATTATCCGCGAATTAATAACAACTCATCAACCCCGCCCCCAGCGATCGAGCCAAATGGCAAAACAAAAAATAAGGGTCTGCCCTTTTACAGACAGACCCTCACGTTTTCATGGTGTTTACCAAAGGGAAACCGGTTTAATCAAAAGTTTTAATACCCTGGGTTTTGCTCCATGTTGGGGTTTGCATTCATTTCGATATTGGGTATGGGTTGAATGGCCCTGTGATGATCGGGCTGCAATTCCAGTACACTGGAGAAATGATCACCCCCCGTGCGCACTACCGGACTTGACAGGCGCATAAGGTCGAAAAAGCGATGCCCCTCTCCTACCAGCTCTTTACGGCGCTCAAGCAGGATACGGTCCAGATCAACATTGGACAGGTTGTTTTCACGATTGGTGCGGATGTCATACAATCCATTGAGGTAGGTATCAGCTTTGGTCTGATCACCGGTTTTAAGGGCTGCCTCGGAAGCAATAAGGTAAACCTCAGCCAAACGGATCACTTTTGGATTGTTGATGCGTGTGCTGGCACCATTAAGACCAGGATACTTATTGAGGTAGCCTCTGCGATCATCCCTTGAATCAACCATAATGATATGGGTACGGATATCATCTTCATCCTGAAGGATCATATCAATAAAACTATCAGTCAATGTTACACTGCCATATCCGGTAGGGTCGAGAAGATACCCCAGACCCTCGCGGTCAGAGTTTTGCTGGGCGTTAAAAGCGATTTCAAATAAGCTTTCTGAAGAGAAAGCAGCTGCCCATGAATCAACATAATCATCATAGCCAAGAAGGCTGTAAGGACCGTTTTGAATAACATCTTCGGCCAGTTCAAGTGCCTGGGCGTAATTTCCGTAATAAAGCTGCACACGGCTAAGCAACGCTTTGGCAGCCCACGCGTTGATGGTACCGTCAGTTTTTCGCTGAGTGGATAATCTGGGAATGGCATCGTAAAGATCCTGTATGATCTGTGCATACACCTCTGCAACCGTATTGCGCGAAGGATTGTTAGCAGGAGACATCATGCGGGTAACCAGCGGCACTGCAAGATCCGTTTGTGGGTTGCCATTGGCAGGCATACGGCCAAAGATCCTTGCCAGGTCAAAGTGGAACAATGCCCTGAGCGCAAGGCTCTGCCCTTCGATATCGGCTTTAATTAACTTTTGCTGTTCAGTTACGGCTTCAATTTCTGAAACCTTCTCGAGGATCGCGTTTACATTGGATAGACCTATAAAGGGCCTTGTCCATAAACCCCATGTACTGGCTTCTTCAGCCTCGGTAAAGTTGTACTGTCTTTCGGTCCTGAGCCCCGATGAGTGGGTTCTCATGTCATCACCCTTTACATCGCCATAGGTAAAAATGTCGGCACCATAATAGGTAGCCTCGAAAGTTCTTGTCCAGAGGGCATTGTAAACACCTCTCAGGGCAACCTGGGCATCCTCAAGGGAGCGGAAAGCCACCTCGGGGGTCATAGAGGTTGAAGGATCAACCTCGAGCCAATCGTCGCTGCAGGCAGCAAATATGGCAGCAACAAGCAGTATGGAAAATATTTTTTTCATTTTAGTTTCTTTTTAAAGTTATAAAACAGATTCATCAGAAATTTACATCCAGGCCAAAACTGAGGGTGCGCATGGCAGGAAGCCTCTGAGCATGGAGTCCCCTGACACTAACTTCGGGGTCCATAAAATCGACAGTGGCAAAGGTGAGCAAGTTGTATCCTGTAAAGTATAACCTAACACTGTCAAAGCCTGCCTGCCGGGTAAAAGACTGGGGCAAGGTGTAACCGAATGTAAGATTTTTAAGGCGAAGGAAGTCGTTATCAAACACCCTTCTGCTTGACATAAAGTTCGTTTCCTGAGGGTTGTTAAATACATATCTGGGGCTTTCCGCTTTATCTCCCGGCTTTTGCCAGCGATTGTCCACCTGTCTTTGTGTAACAGCAGAAAACCAGTACTCACCATCATCATTATAAAAGTATTCGCCATGAGCAATCATTTTGCCTCCAATGCTGAAATTGAAAAGGAAAGAGATGTCGAAATTATTCCATCGCAGACTGTTATGCAACCCACCTGTAAGTATTGGATCGGTTGACCCGAGGATCTGTGGAGTGGCTTCAAGGCGATCTTTGGTAGTACCGGTACGGTTACCATCTTCATCGTGTGTGTACCACAAACCCATTCCATCTTCAGGGTCAACTCCTGCCCACTCACGTAAATAGACGGTATTTATGGAGTACCCTTCACGCAAAAGATAGGGGGCGTCCATGATATCTTCGCCCTCGTAAAGCTTTACAATTTTGTTGGTGTTATGGGATAAATTAAGGGATGAGGTCCATACAAAACCATTGGCAGCATAATTGGTGCTGTTGAGGGCAAATTCAAAACCATGGTTTTCCATCTCACCAATGTTGCGCCATGTGGAAGCAAACCCGGTAACCCTCGAAACAGGAACCAGCAAGAGCAGATCCTTTGTATTACGCTTATAATACTCCAGATCAAGGGTAATCCGGTCAAAAAGGGTAACATCCGTTCCCAGGTTGATCACATTGTTTTTTTCCCAGCTAAGATCGGGGTTAGGCACCTGCACAAAGCGCATTCCCGGGGCGCCATTGTAATCAAATCCATAGTCATAAAGCCCCATATGTCCGTAAAAATCTGTAGGAAGCGTACCATTGGTACCATAGGAAGCCCTGAGTTTCCAGTCTGACAACCATTGAGGGGCAGACTCCATAAAGCCCATACTGGTAAGCCTCCATGCTGCAGATACACTGTAGAAATCGCCCCAGCGCTCATTGGCCCCCAGAACACTGCTGCCATCCCTGCGGTAACTTGCAGCAAGGTAAACCTGGTTGTTGAAATCATAATTCACACGGGATAAGAATGAAAGAAGTTTCCTTTCATCCCACCAGTTGTTGGCAGAAAGAGGATCGGCAGCCACGGTCATTGCCGGCAAGGTAGCATTGGGAAAGTTGGAAGCTTCCGCAGAAGTCTTTTCATCTTTATATGCCTCGGCCTCAAAACCAGCAAGAATATCCAGGTTATGCATATCTGAAATACTGGTGTTGTAGGTAACAATGTTGGAAGATGTGAGGGTAGAAAGAATGCGGTGCTGCTTGTGGGCATACCCCTTATGGGTTTCGCCATCGTTTGAAAGGGGCGACCAGTAACGGTCTTCATCCTGCAGGGCTATATCCATACCAAAAGTGGTCCTGAAATTAAGTCCTTCCATGATAGAGAAATCTGCAAACAATTTGCTGGAGTTTCTGAACAGGTTGTTGCTAAGACCATTCAACAAAAGGTCTTTGGGCAGGTTTGGACGGGAACCGTTGACAATATTTTCATTAAATGAGCCATCTTCATTCCTAACCGGGAACAAGGGGCTTAGATAAAACTGGGATGCAAATATGGGGTTGACATAAGTAAAAGATGGGCCATCCCCCTCTTCAATCCCTCTTTGCCTTGCATTTACAAAGGAGGTGTTGAGGCCAAAGCTAACAATATCATTGGCCTGATGATCCAGGTTAAGACGTCCTGTTATCCTGCGGTAATCCGTTGTAAGGGCATACCCCTCCTGGTCCAGGTAGCTGAGTGATGTAAAGAATCTTGTTTTGTCGGTTCCGCCAGATGCAGATAATTCGTGGCTCATGCTTGCTCCATTGCGGAACAGCTCATTTTGCCAGTCGTAGTCAGAAGCTGGCCTGTTGGGGTCAAAGTCTGCAAAACGGTTTTCCATTTGTGCCTGCGCATATGCCTGTGCTTCGGACTCGTCCATTCCCTGATAAAACCGGGCAAAATTGAAAAAACCTTCCTTTTTCACATCGTAATTGTCCTGTACCGATGCCAGGGGATAAAAGTCAACAGCCAGATTGTTGTACCCCCATTGTGTAGAATACTTAAACCGGGTTGCCCCTTCCTTCCCTCTTTTGGTGGTGATAAGCACAACCCCGTTGGCAGCCCGTGATCCGTAAACCGAAGCAGCAGCGGCATCTTTGAGTATGGTGATGCTCTCAATATCGTTGGGATTCAGGCTTGAAAGGGCATTTCCGCCATAGGAAGTGTTCATGCTCAGGCTACCGCTCATTACCGGTATCCCGTCAATAACAAAAAGAGGCTCATTGGAAGAGCTGATGGAGCCGGTGCCCCTGACCCTGATCTCCAGCGCTGAGCCGGGTTGTCCGGAAGTATTTCCCACCTGGATGCCGGGAGCTGCCCCTGAGAGGGCTTGTTCAACAGAAGTTACCGGGAGGCCTTCCAGCTTGTCGCTGCCCACTACTGATGCTGAGCCGGTAAACGACTCCCTTCGGGTGGTGCCGTAAGCAACAACAACCACCTCGCTTAAACCAACCATTTCCTGGCGCAGGGAAACATTGATAATTGTACGCGAATTTACAGGCTCCTCTTTGGGCTGCATTCCAATATAGCTGATTACCAGAATTGCATTGGCATCTGCAGTGATTTCGTATTCACCATCCATATTGGTGACTGTGCCATGGGTAGTCCCTTTTACTACAACCGTTGCCCCTGGCAGGGTTGAGCCATCGCCCGCATCGGTTACCGTACCTGTGATACGGACCTCCTGGGCCAGGATTGAGCCAAGAAAAAGCATCATGGCTCCGCCGAAAATAAATAATCTTTTCATTTTAATTGTTTTAGTTAAAAAATTAAACCGGGTGTAAAGTTTATTGGTATAATCGGCTAACCGGCAATTAAATAACAAAACAACATATAAAGAACGATATTACGTCCCTTGCGGGGGAGACGTCAGTGCATAAAAATCCTATAGGATGTTAATAAAGATTGTAAGTCTATGGCCGGGAATCGGATAAGTGCGGTTGCCCTGAAAATCAGGGCGTGGATTTTGGGTAATTTAGTTTATTGGAAAAACAAAAGTAAATACAAATCTTGTTATAACAAATTTTAAAATGTTAAATTAGGCAGATAATTATTTTTTTTCTTCATACATTGTATATTATCACATTAATAGTATCGTCAAGCTTTTTCACTTCTCCGGGAGCATGCTTTTTTAAATTTTTAAATAACTGTTTCAGGCAAAACACTTCGTTTCATATCATTAGATTTTTTATATTTGTTAACGGTTCGAAGGTATAAGCTATAAATTTCCCATAGTATAAATATTTGCATTGATGACAAAAAGCACGATTCCCTTGCAGCTTAGCATCCGTTTGGGTGCAATGATGTTTTTTCAGTACATGATCTTTGCGGTTTGGTGGATACCTTTGGCAGCCTACCTGGCCAACATGGGCTTGTCGCGCAACCTCACAGCATTGATCCTGAGCTCTATGGCTTTTGGCTCGGTAGTATCGCCCATGGTTGGAATGCTGGCCGACAGGTATTTCCGGGGTCAGTACGTACTTGCATTTTCCAATTTTATGATGGCCGTAATGCTTTTGCTGGCTGCCATCACCTCCAACCCCATTGCACTTTTTGTGTTCCTGCTGATAGCCATGCTTTTTTACATGCCCACATGGGCCCTTACAAGCTCCATTTCCATGCACCATGTATCTTCAGATAACTTTGCGCAGATACGGGTTTTTGGAACCATCGGATGGATCTTTGCAGGTGTTTTCAGTGCAATCAATTCCGGATGGCTGGGCAAAGATTTTGATGGCACCCAGCTTCCCTTCTATTACGGTGCTGCGCTTAGCTTGCTGGCCTCTGCTACTAATCTTACACTACCTGATACTCCACCCGCGGGCAAAGGGGAGAAAAGCTCCCTGATCGATATCATGGGATTCCGGAGCATCACAATGCTTCGCGACCGGAATTTTGCCATTTTTATTGCCATATTCATCCTCTCCATGATCCCCTTTACCATGTACTGGTCTTATTTCTCCGAGTACCTGGCCGACAGGGGCTACCGCTTTATCACCATTACCATGAGCACCGGACAGATGCTGGAAATCTTCATCCTCTTGTCGGTACCATTTTTTATTAAGCGCTTTGGGCTTCGCAATGCCATGGTGGTTGGCCTGGCGGCACTGGTAATACGTTATGTGGCATTATACCTGGCCGGAGATAGTGCAGCACTGGGTTTTGTGCTGGTTGGTGCCGGGGTGCACGGGCTCATTTTCGGATATTTCCATGTGGGAGGGCAGATCTTTGCTGACCGAAAAGCCCCTGACTCCCTTAAATCGCAGGCCCAGGGACTGATGTTTTTTATCACTTTTGCCGTGGGGTTGCTCATGGGCAATTTCATCTGTGGCTGGATCATCAGGATGTTTTCTGAAGACTCAGCAACCGGAACTCTCTACCAATGGGATGCCATCTGGGGCATTACCGCCCTCATGTCACTGGCTGTTTTGATCTTGTTTTTACTTTTCTTTAGAAAGGAAAATCATGAAACAACTTAAGCATATTATTTTATTTGTGTTTCCCCTTATCTTTTTCAGTTGTGGCGAACCTGAGGAGGAGATTGTGGCAGAAAAATTAACGGCTGGGCCCGTACCTGATCAGATTGTATTAACCTGGCAACAGGACCCAACCACCACCATGACTGTTACATGGCGAACCGGGGAGTTTGGCGGGGCCCAGTCTTTGCGCTATTCCACCAGTAAAAACGCCCCTGCCTCTTCGTGGGAAAGGATAGAAGCCGTTTCCTTTACTTTTGATGAAACTAAGTCCTGGCTGCACACCGCCGAGCTCACCGGCCTAAAACCAGATACAGATTACCATGTGGTCATTGAGCATCCTGTTGCTCCCGAACATTTCTTCTTCAGAACAATCCCCAGCCAACGGAACCGTGAAATCGTGTTTCTTGCCGGGGGTGATTCACGGACACAACAGAATATCAGACGTGAAATGAATCGAATGGCAGCTGAAAAGAACCCTGATTTTATTGTCTTCTCCGGAGATTTTATAAATGGGCCTCTCAACGAAAACGACTGGAACGAGTGGTTTGACGACTGGCATGAACTATTGATATCCGAGGAGGGACAAAGATTTCCCATTGTTCCTGCAATAGGCAACCATGAGGTAAAAGGAGGCTATTTACAACCAAGGGAAAATGCACCCTTTTTCTTCAACCGTTTTATTACCCCTGAACCCCGTAACCACTATGTGCTTGATTTTGGCCCTGACCTGGCTGTCATCACCCTCGATTCGGATCATGTAACCCCTGTGGATAAACAAACCCACTGGCTCGACAGCACACTCTACACCCTTGCAGACAAAACCTGGAAGATCGTTCAGTATCACGTTCCGGCATGGCCCAGTGTAAGAAGCATCAATGATGAGATCCCCACAAGGATCAGGGAAAACTGGGTGCCGTTATTTGAGAAGCATAATGTAAACCTGGTTCATGAAGCGCATGACCATGCACTGAAAAAAACCGTTCCCATAAGAAACAACCAGAAAGACACCATAGCAGGCATCGTTTACATTGGCGACGGGTCGTGGGGTGCTCCATTGAAAGAGACCAAAAACCCCGATGACCACTGGTACCTGGAAGAAGCCGCCAGTGTTTATCACTTCTGGAAAATTACCCTTTCCAAAGATGGAAGTGCGCTCGACATTGAGCCTGTTATCCTGCCACCTGTCAGTTCTTTTACCCTGACAAACACTAATTAGTGCCCGCAAGAAAACACCAATTGCGGCGTTGGGCTTGCCTTCAAAACAGATATCGGCCTAAAGCGAACCTGGCAGCTTCTCAAAGATTTGAAACACTGCCGGGCATGTTTCTGTATTTTTTACGCATAGTGAGAGCACGCTCCTGATGTTTTTCTGATCGGTATGGGGGTATTCGCGGCATGCCTTTGGACGAGACGCATAAACAATGCAATGATTGTCATCCTGCAAAAAGGGACAGGGCATGGATTTGAACACATAATCACCGTCTTCATCAATACGCAAATAGGTACTGACGAAATCTGAGGTTTTCATCTTTAAGGCGGAGGACATCCTGGCAATATCAGCATCGAAGATCCGGGGACCGAGCCCTTTGCAGCAATTGGCACACTCAAGGCAATCGATATGTTCAAAAGCCTCCTGATGCAATTGCCTGAAAAGCTCATCCGCTTTCTGCGGCTTTAGTTTTCTCACCTTTTGGGCCAGCAATTTAAAATCCCGCTTTTTGCTGTGTGCCCTGGAGTGCAGCTGATTCAGATCATAGGGCATATTGTCAGAATTTCAGCCACTTCACATCAGATCTGGCCGATTCTATCGTTTTTTCAATGAACCGCATCCCCCTTACCCCGTCAGAGATGGTGGGATAAATAATGAATTCTGGATGCCCGGCACCTGGATCCTTATGGAGATTGATTGCGTAGGCTGCATTTCTGTAAATATTGGCAAAAGCCTCGATATATCCTTCAGGGTGTCCGCCGGGAGTGCGGCAATTCCACAGGGCAACCTGGGAGAGGTTCCCGTAGTTGGCTCCCGCCCTCAGGATCTGCACCGGTTGATCAAGCATTTTCAGCAATAGGGTGTTAGGCTCCTGCTGGTGCCATTCCAAACCACCTTTTTCACCATAAACCCTGATATTGATATCGTTCTCCTCCCCTGCCGATATCTGGCTTGCATACAACACCCCTTTGGCACCTCCTTTAAACCGGAGCAATACCGATGCATCGTCATCCAGTTGTCTGCCCGGCACAAAAGACGTTATATCCGCACACAACTCATCTATTTCAAGGCCGGTAATGTATTCGGCCAGGTTTTCGGCATGCACCCCGATATCACCAAGGCAACCTCCCGGGCCGTTGTACCTGGGATCGGAGCGCCACGAAGCCTGCTTGTTGCCTTCCTGCTCCAGGGGAGTGGAGAGCCATCCCTGTGGATATTCCACCACCAGTTTACGGATCTTGCCCAGTTTTCCTGAAGCAACGATCTCCCTGGCTTCTTTTACCATGGGATAGCCCGTGTAGGTATGGGTAAGGGCAAAAACCAGCCCGGTTTCCTTCACTTTCTTTTCCAGTTGCAAGGCCTCATCCTGCGATATAGTTACCGGCTTATCGCAAATGATATGATAACCCATATCCAGGGCTTTCATAGCCTGGGGAAAATGGAGATGATTGGGTGTGGTGATCATTACAGCCTCCATGCGCTCATCGGCAGGACGTGCTGCTTCCTTTTCAAACATCTCTTCCCATGAGCCATAGGCGCGGTTGTCAGGCACATGGTAAAACCCTGCCGAACGCTTTGACTTTTGCGGGTCGCTACTGAATGCACCGCATACCAGTTCATAATATCCGTCGAGCATTGCAGCCCGGTAATGGATGGCACCGATAAAGGCCCCTTCACCTCCGCCAATTAATCCTGCTTTTATTTTTTTTGCCATAGCTAAAAATATTTTGAATAGTTTACTGCAACAAATATAATTACTCTTTGGTAATGGTCAGCAAATGATCGTACCAGTATTTTTTCAGCAATACGGCACAAACTGCCAGGATGACCAGGGTTACCGCCAGTGCGGTATACTGGCCGAGAATCACATAAAACGGAATGATGACCAGTACAGTCTGGGCTACAACACCCACAAGAATATTAAACATGTCTCTCTTAAAGTCTTTGTTGGCCTCAAAATCTGGATATTTTGCCTTTACCTTCTCATGGATAGGTTTCCAGAAGCCCCATGGCCTTACATTCCTGTAAAATTCTATAAGGGTTTCTTCATCAGTGGCCGGATACCGGTAAGTGCCATAAATACAGCCAACAACAGAGATGGCCAGAAATGCCGGGAACATATACAAAGGGTGCACACCGGGGAAAATCAGGGGCAGGAACAATGCTGCCAGCAGTCCCGATACCATTCCCCAGAAATATCCATGTCCATTGAAACGCCACCAGTACCATTTTACCACATTGGAAGCCACATAACTGCCAAAAAGGGCTGATACGATCCACTGCAAAATGCTGTTAACGTTTTCAGCGATCAGACCAAAAAACACACTCACAACCACAACAATAAGCCCTGTAGAATAGGAGATATTTCTGATTTTGTTGTTGCTGGCTGCGGGGTTGATATACTTAAGGTAAATATCATTGACCACATAGGCCTGGGCGGCATTCAATGTTCCTGCAAAAGTTGACATAAAAGCGGCAAGCAAACCGGCAAGCAGCAGGCCCATAAGCCCTGCAGGCACAAAACTGTTGATGGAAGCCGGAAGTATTTGCTCAAAATCTATGTTATCACCCACGATCAGGTTGAGGTTTTCATAGTACAGCAAACCCAGTACTGCAAATCCCACCACCATAAAGTAACGGATGGGCATAAGCACAACCGAAACGAAGCCGCTCATCAGGGATGCTTCACGGGGGCTTTTGGTGGAAAGGATCTTTTGCATATCATAGTTGGGTGCCGGTCCGGCAGCACTAACCAGGATCCCCTTAAAGAGTACCATCATCATGAAAGCCCCGAAAATGGTGTATCCATCGCTGCGTATATGGGCATTTACTTCGGGGATGATGGAGCTCCAATCCAGGTCAAGCCGCCAACCAAACCCGGGCGAATACCAGCTTTCGGGCACATTCAGCATCCCTTCCTTTCCCAGGGCTATCATGGCGATAACCCCAACTGCAATGGCCGAAACAGTCATGATCAGATACTGAAGAACATCGGCCCATACAATGGAACGCATACCTCCCAGGATGGCATAAAACATAGCAAACAAAGTAAACAGCAACCCATAAATATGGGGCACAAATTCCGGGGAAACCTCAAAGGGTACCAGGAAAGAAATATACTCCCAGGGGATAAAGATCATCATAAATTTACCCAGCCCGATAAAGCCATAGGCCAGAAAACCAAGGCAGCTGATCAGGGCATAGACTACAACGATATTGTGCGACATTTTCGACCCGATCCCTTTGCCAAAGCGGGTCCCAATCCATTCGGCACCCGTGGTGGCATTGGACCGGCGCAACCACATGGACAAATAAACCATCAGGAAAATCTGGTTGAAAACCGGCCATAGCCAGGGGATCCATACACTTTTAACCCCATATACAAAGGCCCATGTTACCAGCATCATCGTACCCGAAATATCGAACATCCCTGATGCATTGGACAATCCCAGCATATACCAGGGCAGTTTATTGCCACCAAGCAGGTACGAGCCCTTACCCTGTTTGGCGTATTTCTTCATCAACAATCCGATGATGATCGTGGTTGACAAATAGGCCAGAATAATCGCAAAATCGATTGCACTTAATTTCATTTCCATTTTGTTTTAGAATAGGTAAAAAACATAGTTAACTTAGGAGAAAAAAAAACCGTGCTAAGATAGTTAATAATAGCTCATCTGAACAAAAAAACTAAAAAAGCCCAAATTGATTATTTTCGAAGTGCAACTTTGCCCTGTCCTTGCTTCAGGTTTTTCTCATGCCCTTTCTAAACCCAAAAACAATTAATCTTACAACGATGGTTACCACATAAAATAACACTGCAATAAAAAGAATAAACCTCTGCCAGGTAAATATTTCTATCCATGAGGTTTCATACTTTATAATGGCATACACATTGACCAGGTTGGCGGCAATATAGCAATAGAGCAGCATTAGCAGCTCTGCTTTAATACGATTTCCTTTAATTACAATATCCTTCATACAAACTCCCTGGGGTTAAATTTACTGATGTCATACTTTTCAGGCATTTTCACAGCTTTACCGGTATCTATGGCCTGTTGTCCGAGCAATGTCCACAGCGATGCATAGTATCCCTCTTCAAACAAGCCTGGTATTGGTTTATCTTCGCGAATGGCTTTGGCAAAACCATAAAACTGCTCAAAAGTGCCATCGGTGTTGTTGTCTGCCACAATGGATTCCCCTTTGTAGGTCATGGCAATTTCCGGGTCCCACGAAGAACTTCCGATGGGGACTTTGCCCAGTACATTCTGTTCCAGGTCCTGTAAAAGCTGCACAATCCCGGCTGGTTTGGGTGGTGGGGGTGGCTCCTCCAGGAAAAAGTTGTTGGTCTCCAGTTCCAGGGTTCCTTTGTGGCCAAGCACCTGCACCTCCAGGCCATGCCTGCGGTTTTGGATCATGGAATCATAGATAAACTGCGTTCCGTCATCATAGCTGAAGATCAGTGCCACATTGTCTTCCACTTCCCTGCCATCTCTCCAGAAGCTGATGCTTCCGGTGCCGCGCACTTCCACAGGCCTGGCTTTCTTCGCCCAGTTGGCCACCTGGATATGATGCGAGGCCAGCTCGGTGAGCAGCCCGCAGGAATAATCCCTGTAAAGGCGCCAGTTGATAAAGCGCTCCAGCTCGGGCTGCCCTTCGGGCACAGGGCGGCGCCAGTCGTTGTTGCGGTGCCAGTATGCCCTGATCTGGGTTACAACACCAAGATCATCATTATACACCTTGTTCATCCCCCTCAGGAATTTAGGATCGAACAGGCGCTGATGCCCGATATGCAGCGATTTTCCGGTACGATAATAGGCTTCGGCCATGGCGTAAGTATCGTCAAGGGTGCGGGCCATAGCTTTTTCGCAAAATACATGCAATCCCCTGTCGAGGGAATCAATGGTGGGCCCGGCATGCACATGCAAGGGAGTACAGATGATAACCCCATGTAGTTCGGTTGCTTCATCAAGCATACGGCGGTAGTCATTGTAAACTTTTGCTTCCGGGATCATGGCGTGGGTATGTTCGAGATGGGGCTGGTAAACATCGCAAAGTGCGGTTACCTCCATTCCTAATTCATGCCCGTATTCTTTTATCAGGTATGCCAGATGATGCCCCCTGGAACCGGTTCCTATAACCCCTAAAAAGATCTTATCATTTGGGGTAGATCTGTTGTTGCCCTCACCGGCAATCACTTTCATTAATGATATAGGAGTGAGCATGGCTGTGCCTGCTATAAGGCCATTTTTTAAAAAAGTTCTTCTGTTTTGATGTTGTAACATGGTATGATAGATATTAAAATTCAAATTCCATTGCGCCACTCATCCTTCTCACACACATAAAACCGCTCCTCCTTAAACGCATCTAAGATATGCATTTTTTGATGATCATCCGCAGCAGAGCAGGCAGTGGATAAAACTTCGGCCTTTAGGGGTGAAGCGGATTGCACCAGCACCATTTTATCTTCTGCTATCCACTGCTCTCTGGCAGGGCTAAAGATGTGGGGCACCGGCAATTTCTCATTCTCTCTTTTTATTAACTTCAACCCGGAAACCGATATTGCCTCGTCTGTTATATTTACCACAAGAGGGTTTTGTCCATTTTTTGCCGGAACATTTACCTGCCATGGGCCTCCCAGCGGGTGACTCCCCAGGCCGCAGATGGTACTCTCTCCAAAACTTATAAATGCCGCATCAATGTTCTTTCCTTTCAGGTAACCGACAATTTTTTCCATTACCCATCCTTTTCCAAAACCACCCAGGTCAAGCCCGGTTTCACCAGTTAAAAACTGAATGGTACGGGCATGCGGCCTAAATTTTACATTTTTCCATCCTGCAGCAGTCACTTGCCGGGAATTGTTTTCATCTGCGGTTTCATGTTTTTTCTTAATTACTGAAAGCAGTGCCGGATCAAAGGCGCCCAGCGTATCTCTCCAGAATAAATCACATGCTCCAAGGATCCGGGACATCTCCTGTGAAACTCCCACGGCTTTACCAAAGGCATCCCGATTGATCGCCGAGAGTTCGCTGTTCTCCTGAAACCGGGTCATGATGCCCTCCTGCTCTGCCAGTATCTCGCTGACTTTGCCGCCATACGATTTACCATCCCTGTCATCCATGCCTGGAATAACCAGGTTGAACCTTGTGCCCATGGCAAAGCAGGTATGATGGTAAACCTTCACTTTATGCGGTTATTTTTCACGGGCAATTTCGTAAGCCCGAGTGGTGGTATAATACTTTGACAACATGTTGGGCACCTCCCAATCGGGCAATTTTCCGTCAATCAGGAACTGAAGGTATTTTTCAGTCACTTTTGCAAAATGTGCTTCGTGGCCAATGCGGTAATGAGAAGGTACTTCCACTTTGAAGCCTTCTGCGGTTGCAGCCAGTTCAATACCAGGAAATGCCTGGGTAATTCTTTCAAATCCCTGCTGCACATCGTCTTCCCATTGAGATCTGGCCTGCCCGGGAGCAGGAACCAGATATAAAACCGGAATATAGTTCTGCGCCTCGCCCTGTTCAACGATCATGTGCGTTTTTGTGCCCTTCATCAGTGAATAGTGCGTATCGTCACCCCCTTCAGGAGCTACATAATCCCAGGTTACAGAAACCCTGGCATGCACCCCGTTTATTTTGTAAAGCATCTCTCCGTTGGCATAAACTTGCAACACATCGTCTTTGATAGTGTTTTGCAGATACTCCGGAATGTAATCCAGTCGTGTAACATTCATAAATTGTTGTTTTGTAACGGGAGTGGACCTGCGCGTTGCATCAATCATCTGCACATCAGTGCGGTAATTGATAATGCGATCGGGGAAGCAGGTCCACTGCACCAGGTCAACCAGGTGGGTTGTAACATCTACAATCCCTTCACCCTGCTGCTCCACATCGAAATACCAGGGTGGGCGCTGCAGGACAGCCCCGGCAACGTATTTAAAAAAGTGGTGAACACTTTCTTTAACCACCGCAGGATCCTCGGGTGTCCCTTTCTCCAGTTCCCCAAACAATCCGGGGATCTGTGCAATTTCGCGCAGCAGGACGCTGGTGATTGCATATCGTTCTGTCATAATATCATAGAGCAGGACGTTGTTTTGCTCAGCTACGGCAAAAGCCTGCTGCAGCATGCCAAAACTCTCTCCGTTTATTGCCATGGGCTTGTCAGACAACACATTGAAACCTGCCTGCACCGACTGCAGGATGTAGGAAGTTTTCAATCTGTTGTTTCCTGCTGTCATTACAACATTGCCCCTGGCTTCGGCAAGCATTCTTTCCAGGTAATCATCCCCGGTATAAATGATGCTTTCCCATTGGGTGGGGTTTTCATCGCGCTGGTTAAAGCGTTCAATACGCTGCAGGTGCAAATCCAGGTCTGGCCCCTGGGGGGCATAAATATGCACCCGGGGATGCACCTGGTTGTACATTTCTTTTTGCACCAGTGCGGCATGAAAATGGCCGGGGTTGAGGGTCAGCAGTTGAACTTCATGTTGCGCACCGGTAAACCCACTGGGCTGGTCGGTTTTACATGCACTGATCATCAGGATCAAAAATAGGGTTATAAATGAAAGATTTTTCATGGATTTTGATTTTTTAAACAACAGGCTCCCAACCAGGTTCATACTCTCTCGACCATAGCTTAATAGCATCTGGATCTGTGGATTTACCGGTGCGGGAATTAACAGTAAGATCTTTTTTTAGACGATAAGAAATATTGGCCAGATGGCAAAGCTGAATACTTTTTACCATTTCTTCAATGGGAGAATTCAAAGCTTCTTTGCCACGTATGGCATTGAAAAAGTTGACTACGTGCATAGTTGACATATCGCCACCACCACCAAGGGCAACACCACCTTCCCCGGCATCTGAAATGCTTTCTTCCTGCAGCCTTCCGGAGCGGTCAAAAAGTTTGAAACCATCCCGGTCAACATATACAGAACCTTCTGTGCCATAAATAATGGTGCCTCTTCCGGAACCATAAGTGGAATATCCATTGCGGCTCTTGCTGTCCCATACAATGGTTTTATTGCCAGGAAAATGGAATGCAGCATGCATGGTGTCGTACATGGTCCAGCCATCATCCAGAAAATGGCGCTTGGCTGCATTTACGGAAACCTTTTCGGGGTAATCAACATTCAATGCCCAGCGGGCAATATCCATTTCATGAATGCCATTGTTCCCAATCTCTGCCGTGCCATAATCCCAGCCATACCAGTGCCAGTAATAATCCCAGGTATTGTGTGTGTATTCCCTTCTGGGTGCAGGCCCCTGAAACAGGTCCCAATCGAGCCCCTCGGGTACAGGGGCCGGAGCCTGATTAACAACCCTTCCGCGGGCATTGGCATAGAAGGTGACAGCCTCGTAAGGTTCACCTATTTCCCCTGCATGTATGCGGCCAACAATCTCTATGGATTCCGGGGCTGACCTTTGCTGATTACCCAGCTGAATGAGCTTTCCGTATTTACTACGGGCCTCTACCAGCAACTCGTTTTCCCGGGGATTGTGGCTTCCTGGCTTTTCAACAAACACATGCTTTCCTGCTTTTACCCCCATGATGGCTCCCGGGGCATGCCAGTGATCGGGCATGGCATTGATGATCACATCTACGTCATTGTCCTCAAGAACTTTGCGGTAATCATTTTCCTGTTTGGGCTGATATCCCAGATGATGAGCAAAGTTTCTTGCTGCTCTTTCACGCTGGCTTTGCATCACATCACAAAGGTACAGCAAACGGGCATTGGACGATTCCAACTTTATGGGTTCGGGAAAAGCTCCCAGCCGACGTCCCAGCCCTACAATGGCAACATTGAGGCGATCATTGGCTCCTATGATACGTGAATAACTGGATGCACTTACACCCAATCCCAGGGTTAAACCTGCTGCCCCAAGGGCAGTTTTTTTAATAAATTCTCTTCTGGTGTTGGTTGATTCCATATCAATTCTATTTTTAATTTAAACTCATTCTGTGTATAAATTCGTATACTTTCCAATAAGCTGGATCTGCCCTTGACTTTTAATGGATCTCCTGATTTTATCTCTCAACTTACTTTTTCAGCGAAAATATCAACAAGATGCCCTGTTATTGATCAAATACAACCGGTTTTATGACCTGATTTCACAATTCGTGAAAAGCAACAATATCAAGACCGTTTGCGCCCACGAAAATACAAAATATTGGATAAATCCGGAAAAAAAAATATGCATTCATCATTTTGCGCCAATTTGTCTTCCCTGCAAAGAAAAACAGCCATCTTGTCAGCGCGGTATGGATTTTGACAAGAACGCCCTAAAACTAATTCAGCCATATTATGAAAGGAAATTTTCAAAATATCGTATCCGGTAGCACCCCAGTGCTGGTAGATTTTTATGCAGACTGGTGCCAGCCCTGCAAGATGCAGGCCCCAATTTTACAGGAATTTGCCCGTGAGGCAGGTAATAAAGTCAAGGTGATCAAAATCGATGTGGACAAAAACCCCGAGATTGCCCGTCGGTATCAGATCCAGGGAGTCCCGACACTTGCCCTTTTCAAAAACGGTCAGATTGCCTGGCGACAATCGGGCCTGTTGACAAAACAAGACTTGCTTAAGGTTGTTAATATACATGGATAGCAAAATGGTGTAAGGCACTTAACATCTAATCATCACCCACTTATTGACAGAAGTATGGAAAACAGAAAAAGCTCACTTGTTCTGGTATCAGACATATACCCCGACAATATCATTGTTTTGCCCCTTGAAAACCGGCCCCTTTTCCCTGGTCTCACCATTCCCCTGAGCTTTCCGGGTAAAAGAATGGTTGAATACGTGGAATATGCGCTTGAGCACAACAATGGGTTCATCGGAGCATCGCTCATCAAAAAGAAAGATGAAAAAGTCATTGAAGATTCAAAGCTTTTCAAAACAGGTACGCTGCTCAAGGTACTCAAGATCATCAACAGAACCGATGAAATGATCCACTTCTTTGCCCAGGCTGTAACACGGTTCGACCATGTTAAGAACACTTCCAGGAAAGGGATTCCACACTGGCAGGTGCAATATGATTACGAGGTAAACGGCACCCCTCCTTCAGAACTCAAGGCTTACACCCTTGCAGTGATCAACTCGGTGAAAGAACTGATTAAACTCAATCCCATGTTCCAGGAGCAAATGCGGCTGGCCTTATCGCAGGTGGGCATGGAAAAACCCGGATTGCTGATGGACCTTGTGGCCTCATTTCTGACAGCCGACAGTCTGAAACTGCAGGAGATCCTGGAGTCGCGCGACCTGTTTGAACGCAGCGAAAAACTGCTGTTGCTGCTCAAGGAAGAGATTGAAGTAAGTCAATTGCAACAGGATATTCAAAAGCAGATCGAAGAAAAAGCATCCAAACATCAGCGTGAGTTTTTCCTGCGCGAGCAGCTCAAGGTAATCAAGAAGGAGCTGGGGCTTGAAAAAGATGATAAATCCACCGAGCTGGAAAACCTGGAAAAGAAAATTAAAAAACTTACCCTCACCCCAGAGGCTAAAAAGGTGGTGGATGAGGAGATGGAAAAGCTTAAAACCCTGGAGAGTGGCTCTGCCGAATACCAGGTTTCACGCTCTTATCTCAACTGGATCACCGATTTGCCCTGGGGCATCTACTCCACAGACAATTACGATCTTCCCAAAGCCCGCAAGATCCTTGACCATGATCATTATGGCCTGGAAGATGTAAAAGAACGGATCCTTGAATTCATCAGCACCATTGCAAAACGGGGCAAGGTATCGGGCAGTATCGTTTGCCTTGTGGGCCCTCCCGGGGTAGGAAAAACCTCCATTGGCAAATCCATTGCCGACGCCCTGGGGCGAAAATTTTACCGCTTTTCGGTGGGCGGCATGCGCGACGAAGCCGAGATCAAAGGACACCGCCGAACCTACATTGGAGCCATGCCCGGAAAACTTATCCAGAGCCTGAAACGTACAGAGGTATCCAACCCGGTGATCATGCTCGACGAGATCGACAAAATCGGGGCCAGCTACCAGGGCGATCCCGCAGCGGCATTGCTTGAAGTGCTCGACCCGGAGCAGAATTCTGAATTTCTGGATCATTACCTGGATGTAAGGTTTGACCTGTCCAGCATCCTTTTTGTTACCACGGCCAATCAACTCGATACCATTCCAAGGCCACTGCTTGACCGCATGGAGATCATCAAGCTGCCCGGTTATATCCTGGAAGAAAAAACCGAGATCGCTAAACGCTACCTCATCCCCAAGCAACGCAGGGAGCATGGACTAAAGGCAGAAGAGATCAACATTACCGATGCTGCCCTGGCAAAAATTGCCGACGGATACGCACGTGAAGCAGGGGTGCGCAATATGGAAAACCAGATCCGCAAGATCATGCGCAAAGCAACCCTGATGCAGGCCGAACAAAAAGCCGAGAAGATCAACGTGAGCCAGAAAAACCTGCATGAGTTCCTTGGACAGCCCGTTTTTTCGCCTGAAGAGCTTTATAAAAAACCTATCCCCGGAGTTACACTTGGACTTGCCTGGACAGCCATGGGTGGAGCAACCCTATACATTGAAGCTTCGGCTATACCTGCCAAATCAGGGGGCATTAAGCAAACAGGGCAGCTGGGCAACGTAATGAAAGAGTCTGTTGAAATTGCATTTTCCTATGTACGGTCCATGGGCAACAAGGATAAAAAGGTCCGGGAGTTTTTTGAAAGGAATTTTATCCATTTGCATGTTCCTGCCGGGGCAACCCCAAAAGACGGCCCTTCAGCAGGCATAACCATGGCACTGGCACTTAGTTCGCTGGCAAGGAACAAGCCTGTTAAAAAAGGCATTGCCATGACCGGCGAGCTCACTCTTACTGGCAAGGTACTGCCTATTGGAGGTGTAAAAGAAAAAACCATTGCCGCAAGACGGGTGAAAGTTTATGAACTGATTTTCCCGGCAGAGAACAGGAAGGATTTCGACGAGTTGCCGGCACACCTTAAAGAAGGGATCCAGGCTCATTTTGTTGAACATTTTGATGATGTATTAAAAATCGCCTGGAGCTGAAATCCCGGTTAAGTTTTTCAAAACAATAACAAACCACATCCCCTGCTATTGTGAATCACACAATCTCAGGGGATTACATTTGTTCATTTAATAAAAAATAACAGCATATCCCTTTTTTTCTGCTTAATTTCGCTGCTGCAAGGGGCTTTTAATGGTTTTTAAGGATAGCCCTTTTTGCATCAAAACCAAAAAGAACAGAAACCGCGAACAACTTTCGGGTGTCCTCGTTTAACAATTAATCCAAACAGAATCCGTTCTGTTTATCTGGTAAGCAATCAAGAAAACAATCTGATCATGAGCAACAACAATTTTAAAGTATATCTTCCTTTTCTTTTCGCGATAGTGCTGGCTTTGGGTATTTTGCTGGGGCTGAATCTTAACTTTGGAAAAACACCTGCCGGCACCACGGAGAAGAAATTCTTTTCCATCGGATTTGATCGCTACGACAAGCTGGGCGATATTGTAAATTATATCATGGAGTCGTACGTAGACAGTCTCAACCGGGAGAAGCTAACCCAGGAAACCATTGTAAACCTGCTTCGCAATCTCGATCCCCATTCATCTTACATTCCCGCATCGGCATTCAGGCAAATGAACGACCCCCTTATGGGAAGTTTCGAGGGGATCGGCATAGAGTTTAACATGATGACCGATACCGTTGTGGTTATCAACCCTGTCCCGGGTGGCCCCAGCGAGAGCATTGGCATAAGGGCCGGCGACAGGATCGTAAAGGTGGAAGGCGAGCCCATTGCCGGAGTAAACATGAATACCCAGGATGTTGTCAATAAACTTAAAGGGCCCAAGGGAACAAAAGTAACGGTGGGGGTTCAAAGAAGGGGAGTTGACGAATTGCTTGAATTTACCATTACCCGCGATAAGATCCCCTCTTACAGTCTCGATATTGCCTATATGATCGATGATGTTACCGGGTATATTAAACTTGGTCAGTTTTCTGCCACAACCCACCAGGAGTTCCGCTCGGCCATGGAACGGTTAAAACGCCATGGCATGGAGCAACTTATTCTTGATTTTAGAGGAAATGGCGGGGGATTCCTGGAGGCATCCATTCAACTGGCAGATGAATTGCTGCAGCCTCAGTCGCTCATCGTTTACACCGATGGGCTTAACCGCCCCAAAACACAGGCTTACGCCCGCAGAAACGGGTTGTTTGAAACCCAGCCACTGGTAATCCTCATCGACGAATGGTCGGCATCGGCAAGTGAAATTGTAGCGGGTGCTGTGCAGGATCACGACAGGGGTGTGATCATCGGACGGCGGTCTTTTGGAAAAGGACTGGTACAGGAACAGGTGCAACTCGGCGACGGATCTGCCCTGAGACTTACCGTGGCAAGGTACTATACCCCTTCGGGGCGAAGCATACAGAGACCCTACGACAATGGTCGTGAAGAGTATTACACTGATTTTATGCAGCGCATGCTTGATGGCGAACTGGAGCACCCCGACAGCATCAGGAACAATGATTCGTTGCGTTTCAAAACCACCGCAGGCAGAACGGTATATGGAGGAGGAGGCATCACGCCCGATATTTTTATCCCTCTGGTTACCGAAGAAAGAACCCCGTATTTTATCCAGGCAGCCAACCGTGGCCTTATCTACCGGTTTGCCTTTGACCATGCCGACAACAACCGGGAACAACTTACCCGCTTTGATGACGCTGCCGACTATCGCGAAAACTTCAGGGTTTCGGACCAGTTGCTCAGGGAATTTATCGATTTTGCCGCACAGAACGGTGTAAAATACAATGAAACAGAATTCATGGGCGCACGAACCCTTATCAGCACCCAGATCAAAGCGTATATCGGCAGAAATATTTTTGGAAATGAAGGCTTTTTCCCCGTCCTGAACCAGCACGACAATGCCATAACAAAGGCACTTGAAGTTTTGCATTCAGGGAGGTTTATCAGCTATCTGACACCGCAAAAGGAAACAGCCGAATCCATTGAGCCGTAATATCTGAAACAATAATTCTTAGCTTGCAAACCCGTTAAACAACAATCGCATGAAGACCGCACTCATAGCAGGTGCCACAGGACTTGTAGGCTCCCACCTTACCGACCAGCTTCTGGACAATGAGCAATACAGCAGGGTAAAGATCCTGGTGCGAAAACCCATTGAGAAGAACCACCACCGGCTGGAACAGGTCATTTATGACTATGATCAACCCGACCTGGCAGCCGTAAGGGCTGATGAAGTGTATTGCTGCTTAGGGACGACCATCAAAAAAGCAGGATCCAGGGAGGCTTTCAGGAAAGTGGACCTGGAGTACCCGCTGCAAATTGCAAGGGCTGCAAAACAAAATGGCACAAAGCACTTTGCCATTGTAACAGCCATTGGTTCTTCCACAAAGTCAGCCTTTTTTTACAACAGGGTAAAAGGGGAGATCGAAGAATTGCTGAAAGAGGCAGGGTTTGAAAGGCTTCTCATCTTCAGGCCTTCCATGTTGCTTGGTCCCCGCAGCGAGTTTCGGTTTGGGGAGGAAGCTGGCAAGGTAATATTTAAGGCAGCCGGGTTTCTGTTCCCCAAAAACATGAAAGGGATCCATGCCGCAAAGGTCGCTGCTGCCATGATCTGGCACATGCAAAAAGAGAAGGAAAAAGGCATCCGGTATATCGAATCCGGTCAAATGCAGCAATTTCCTGTAAACAGCAGCCCGAAATAATTATTCATCCCCATAACCTTTCTGATAAAATTGCGTAAAAGTTTTATAAACTGATAGTTAAGGAAGAACCTAATTTCTTTTTATAAAACCGATTGCGCCATGCCAAATTTTTACAAACCCCTCTCTATCAATGGTTTGCTATTAATCATTGTGCTTGCTTTTTCAGGCAATGCCCGGGCAGAACGATGCCTCGAAGATTTTCTTGAAGGGCAATTCAGCAGCCAGATGAAAGAACACAATATTGCAGGGCTTACCCTTGCAATCTATTCGGGTGATACCCTCCAGGCTACCTATAGCAGAGGGTTTTCTCATGTGGAATCAGGACGAAAAGTTGATGAGAATACCGGATTTATGATTGGTTCGGTAAGTAAACTTTTTGTATGGGTATCGGTGATGCAGCTTGTTGAACAGGGCAAGCTCGACATTCGAAGGCCGGTGAATGAATACCTCAGTGGTTTCAGGCTTCCTGAACATTACGCCCCGGTCAACATGAAGCATCTCATGACACATACACCAGGTTTTGAAGACCGGCTTCACCTGTTCTCAAAAAGTTATGAACTATTGCCCAACCTGCCCACATACCTTGAAGAAAATCTCCCTGCACAGATTTTTGAACCGGGCACCACCCCGGCTTATTCCAATTACGGTGTTGCCCTGGCAGCCTATGTAATTGAGGAAATTACCGGTATGGAGTTTAACGATTATGTGGACCAGCATATTTTTGAACCCCTGGAAATGCATAATACCACCTTCAGGCAACCTGCATCGTACAACATTACCCAGGCCAAATCAGCAGGTTATTATTTCAGGGACGGACGTTTTACCAGCCCTTACCAGGAATTTGTGATTCCTGCCCCGGCAGGATCAGCTGTTTCCACGGCAACCGATATGACCCGGTTTATGAAAGCGTTGCTTCTTTGTGATGAAACCCCTGAAGATGAGGAACTTCATCCGAACAGGATCCTGAAAAATGAAACCATTTCGCAAATGCTCAGCCTGCTTCACACCCCACATCCCCAGGCATCAGGTATGGCATATGGGTTTATGAGGATGGATTATCACGGAACAGAAATACTCTGGCATGGGGGAGATACATTTATGTTCCATACAGCTTTTATGCTGATCCCTGAGTGGAAAACCGGCCTGTTCCTGTCAATCAATACTGGCGAAAACGAATTTGATTACCGGCAGCAATGCCTGCATATTCTTGACTATCTGAACCCCAAAACCACATCCCACCAGAACAACAATAGCAGGATAAACGGGCTCAACAGCTATACGGGAAGCTATAAATCATCACGACGAATTGTAAGCGACTATCTGAAGATCTTCACAAGCATGAGAACTGTAAAAGTATCCAACGGACCTGAAGGATTGATCCTAAGCATGGGTGGCGACCAGGAATTATACCATCCCCAGGGAAATGACATTTTTGTTTCAGATTACAAAAAAATCATTTTCACACGCGATGAAAGAGGCAAAATTGATCGCCTGATCCTTTCACATATCCCCATCATGGTGTTTGAAAAAGTATCGTTCAGGGAGCATGCCACTTTTAATCTTTTATTGCTCATAACCGTGATTCTGATCATTTTCAAAAACTTTCTTACTCCCATTGTACGGCTTTTCAAAGGCGATAACCGCAGCAGGCAGGCATACCGATGGTACCTTCTTTTATCAGGTGTCTTTATCGTGATCTTTCTCATTGCTTTTTTGTCTGTATTTGCCGACATTGAAAATGTTGTGTTTGAAAGGCCACAAGGGTTGCGGTTGATCCTGATCCTTCCGTGGATATCCCTGCTGTTCTTTATCAGCGCCGTGTTCTTCTGGATCAGAAGATCCAACTGGAGCAGGCAGCCACTGCCCACCACATTCTGGCAATTTATTGGATTTCTGATCATGCTTTTGTTTTACTCC